>URJS01000053.1 GCA_900548205.1 uncultured Roseburia sp.
TCTTAAAACTTACACAAAAAACTTGACAAACCCTACTTTATAGGGAACGAAGTTTCCTATAAAGTAAAAACACCGCAGGACGGCACAGTCAAAACGCTGTGCCGTCCTTTATCTATAGGTCGCCTCTATATTTCTGCCTGAATAATATGTCCAAAATTCATCTCATCCTTGAATAGGTCATACACATATTCCGAGCTTTCCAAATATAAACCTGTTTCATGATTTTGAAGTTTTTTAAAAATTTCTGAATTATAAAATTTATTCATAGCCTCATCATACTCTATTCTCTGATCGGTAGCAAACATATCGACAATATCCTGAACGATATATTCGATCAACTGTTCCTGCTTACTCATATGAATCTCCCACATTTCGCAAAAGTTTGATACCTTTTTCTGTATGAAACGAAGACTGTGATGACGTCTTTTTATAGATCATTCCCTTTAACAAAGTTTCAAAATCAATCACTTCGTTTTCATACTGTCGAAATAATAACGCCATATTATCATCTGCAACAGGACCGATCACAATATCGTATTTATTATCCCGATTACACAACGCATCCTTACCGCCATTTTTTCAGCCTGTTCTTCCAGATCTGTCAAATAAAAACCTCTACCAAAAGCCTTATAAGGTCTGCACATCGCCTAATTTATGCTGTCTATCACAATGTTACTTCCATGGTACAACCTCATAACGTTCCTCCGTTTCTCCGGCACAACATTTCCAAATCCTCAATAATGGTTTCAAAATCCAGCGTGTGCTCTGCCTCATAATTTTCTTTTATAAAAGAAATACCCTTGAATTGAAAAAGATACCGAAACGCTTCCTGTGCGCTAAGACTGTGCTGTCTGGCAAATTCATTGACACACGCCACTGTAAAGCCAATTCTTTTTTTCTGCTCGCTCATCCGTAAAACTCCTTATATTCCTCCTTGCTCTCCTTCCATTTCCACAATGGTTGATCGTTAATTTTTATCTATTCCATTGTCATGCGCTGTCCCCAACTCCGAAACTTAAAATCCCGATTGCCTGCTCCACAGCCAAAATATGCCTTCCTCCGCTTGCACATCCCGCCCAATTATACTAAAATAGAAGCATTCATGTATGTCACTAAGGAGTTGTTATGAAAACCATTTCTTTTATTTTTCAGTATATCAAAAAACACAAGCTCAAATATGCAGCAGGCATTCTTACTCTGTTTATCGTCGATTTCGCAAACCTTTTTATTCCAAAGCTGACGGGCACGATCACGGACGGTCTGACCGCCCGCACACTTGACTGGCAGGGAATAAAAATGTGTCTGCTCGCCATTTTATTGCTGGGAGCGCTGCTCTCTCTCGGCAGATTTCTGTGGCGTTATTTCTTGTTTGGCGCTTCCCGTTCGATCGAGCGGGAAATCCGCAATGATCTGTTTGCGCATCTGGAACAGATGGACGTGGAATATTACAACGAACAGGGAACCGGCGATCTGATGACGCGCTTTACGAGTGATCTGAATGCCGTGCGCATGTCGATCGGTCCTGCGGTCATCTGCGTGTTTGACGCAACCGTCATGACAGTCATGGTCATCTGTCAGATGATCTACTATGTGGATCTGCGGCTGACCCTGCTCGCCATTCTCCCGATGTTTCTGATCTGTATCGGGGAAATTTACTATGGCAAGATCATCCATAAGCGCTTTCTCGAACGGCAGGAAGCTGTCTCTGACCTGACCGACTTTGTGCAGGAAAGCTTTTCCGGCGTCCGTGTAATTAAGGCGTTTGTGCGCGAGCGTGCAGAATTTTACTCATTTGCAAAGGCAAATAAAAAGGCAATGGACAAAAATCTCCACGTTGTGCGTCTGCAGGCGATCATCATGCCCCTTTTGGATGTCATCATCGGACTTTCCAGCCTGATCACGCTGATCTACGGAGGCTATCTGGCTTTGACCGGAGAAATTACACTCGGGCGCTTCGTCGCCTTCCACCAGTATATTAATATGCTCGTCTGGCCGATGCTCGCCTGTGGCGACGCAGTGAATATGTTCTCACAGGGCGCAGCCTCAATGCGCCGCATTCAGGCAGTCTTTGACACGCAGACCGAGGTCTTTGACCGTTCCGATGTCTCCGATACCGACGTACTGACCGGACATATCACACTCTCGCACCTTACCTTTATCCATCGCGGACATACCGAGCCTACGCTAAATGACATCAGTCTCGATGTACCTGCCGGGACAACGCTTGCGATCGTAGGGCGCACCGGAAACGGGAAGTCCACACTGGTGAACCTCCTTTTGCATCTGTACAATACAAGCCCCGGCATGATCCTGCTTGACGGAACGGATATTAACTCTATTTCCCTAAAAACACTGCGGGAGAATATTGCCTATGTGCCGCAGGATAATTTTCTGTTTTCTGACACACTAAAATCAAACATCGCCTTTGGTGCGGAGGAAGATGATATGGAGTCCATTGTACAGGCAACGAGAGACGCCTGTATTCATGAGAGCATCGCTTCCTTTCCCGACGGGTATGAGACAATTGTCGGCGAGCGTGGCGTGACGCTCTCCGGCGGTCAGAAACAGCGAAGCTCCATCGCAAGAGCCCTGCTCAAAAATGCGCCTATCCTGATCTTAGACGATGCGCTCTCTGCCGTCGACACCGATACCGAGGAGCAGATTCTCGGCAACCTGAAAAAGAACCGCGCCGGAAAGACAACGATTCTGATCGCACACCGCATCTCTACCATACAGAATGCCGACATCATCATGGTCTTGGAAAACGGAACGGCAAAGGAAATCGGAACGCATGCAGAGCTTCTCGCACAGAACGGCATTTACCGTGATATGTTTGAACAGCAGCAGTTGGAGGCTGCCAGACAATCACAGACAGAGGAATGGTCGCGCAGAGATCATACTTTGGGAGGTACACACGCATGAAACGCTTGCTTACATATTTAAAACCGCATAAATGGGTCATGACAGCCGCCACCCTCCTGGTACTCCTCATCATCGTGATAGAGCTTTACCGCCCGATCATTATCGGTAATGCGATTGACGACTCTATCAATGGTTATTATGACCCCTATGCCATAACTGAGGAGACTTCGGCTCCGGCTGTCTCTTACAACGGTATTTATCTGACGAAGGATGTGGCGGCTCTTAGCGCTGCGGCGGACGGCGACTATTACCAGCTTGTGCTCTATAACGACCGCTATTATATGGCAGAGCGGCTCTCTGCCGAAGAATGCAGACTGCTGCGCGACGCTGCTCCTGAAGTGATCGCTCCGTATATCGCCAATTTGGATCCATTGGGCAGGGAACAGCTCTTAGCGCTGCGCCGCAGCGACTTTGCCGACATTCTGTCTGCCGCTGCTTTTTACCTGCTGCTCCTTTTGCTCGGCTTTGCTTTAAATGTTGCGGACACATGGATGCTGCAGAAAATGGGGCAGAAAATTATCTATCGGATACGTGAGGATGTGTTTACCCATATCCACAGCCTGTCCTTAAGCTTTTTTAATACCACCCCGGTCGGTAAGCTTGTCACGCGCGTCTCTAACGATACAGAGGCGATCAACGAGCTGTTCACGACCATTTTAGTCAAACTGTTCAAAAACACGGTAAAGATCCTTGGCTATGCCGTAGTGATGCTCTCTATCGACGTGCGCATGGCAGCAATCTCGTTCCTGCTCCTTCCGCTTGTGGCTGTGCTGACCTTTTTCTTCCGCTTTCTCTCAAGAAAGGCATATCAGATCACACGCACAAAGATCACGGAGCTAAACACCTTTTTGTCGGAGCATATCTCCGGTATGCGCCTGATCCAGATTTTCGCCCGCGAAAAAGAAAAGTATGCGCAGTTTGAGAAAAAGTCCGACGAGCTGTTTGCCGCAAACTGGCGGGAGGTCATGACATTTGCCATTTTCCGCCCTTCCATCTACTTTGTGTCGGTACTCGCAATGATTCTCGTTATTGGCGCAGGAAGCGCTTCCGTGCTTCATGGCACGCTCTCGCTTGGCACATTGTTTATCTTTATCACCTACATCAGCTCATTTTTTGAGCCGATCCAGGAGCTTGCCGAGCAGTTTGGCACCCTGCAGTCCTCGCTTGCCTCCGCGGAAAAGGTATTTTCCGTACTGGATGAAAAGCCGGAAATCGTCAATCCTCCAAAGCCTGTGGACGTTGCCATTCGCGGGCGCATTGAATTTCAAAACGTCTGGTTCGCCTACGAAAAAAATGCCGACGGCTCCTACAATTACGTTTTAAAGGACGTCAGCTTTGTCATCGAGCCCGGTGAGCGCGTCGCCTTTGTCGGCGCTACCGGAGCCGGGAAATCTTCGATTTTAAATTTGATCGGACGATACTTTGATATTCAAAGGGGGCGTATCCTCATTGACGGAGTAGATATCAAAGACATTGACATCGATGTGCTCCGGCGCGCGATCGGGCAGGTACAGCAGGATGTATTCCTCTTTACCGGAGACATCAAGAGCAATCTCACGCTTGGCAATGAAAATATCTCTCTGGAGGATGCAAAACGCGCCGCGAAAATTGTCAACGCGGATGACTTTATCGCAAAGCTTCCGGGTGGCTACGACGAGCCTGTCACCGAGCGTGGCAGCACGCTATCCGCCGGACAGCGGCAGCTACTCTCCTTTGCCCGGACATTGGCATATGATCCTGCCATTCTTGTTCTTGATGAAGCCACGGCAAATATTGACACCGAGACGGAGCGCATGATCACCGAGGCGCTAAAGCGCCTGATGAACGGGCGAACAACGATCATGGTTGCGCACCGCCTCTCCACCATTCAGCATGCCGATACGATCATCGTCATGCACCACGGCAGAATCCATGAATCCGGCAATCATCAGGAGCTTTTGCAGCAAAACGGCATTTACAAAAAGCTTTATGAGCTCCAGCTGGCAGATACCTAAGCTGTTTGCATCTGCAAAAAACTGCTATTATAAAGGAAAGGGATAAAAATGAAAACCTTATGTCTCATACTTGTCTTGATCACAATACTCCTTCTGCTCTATCTCTTTCTGATCGCACCGCGTATGTGGAGAAAGCCGGACCGCACGCCGCTCCTTAACGTTCTCTATGCGCACCGCGGTCTGTTTGACAACAAAACCGGCGCCCCTGAAAACTCGCTCCCCGCCTTTCAGAAGGCGGTGGAGGCAGGCTACGGTATTGAGCTTGACGTTCAGCTCTCCAAAGACGGCATTCCCGTGGTGTTTCATGACGCCTCCTTAAAGCGCATGTGCGGTGTAACCGGAAATGTGTGGGACTATTGCCTGTCCGAGCTAAAGCAGCTAAGGCTCTTAGACTCAAATGCCGAGGTTCCAACACTTGCCGAGGTTCTCGACGTTGTCGGCGGAAAAGTGCCGCTCATCATTGAATATAAGCTTGACGTTCCGCAAACGAAGGTCTGCCGGCTTGTCAATGACCTGCTTGGCTCCTACACCGGCGCTTACTGTATCGAGTGCTTTCATCCATTCGCACTGCTCTGGTACCGAACGCACCGCCCCGATGTCGTACGCGGACAGCTTTGCATGGAATATTGGAAAGAAGATAAATACCGGGGCAATCCTTTCTTTTTCGTGCTCTCCTATCTTGTGACCAATGCAGCCACAAGACCGGATTTTGTCGCGTATAAGCACTCAGACGCCTCCAATCTCTCCTTCCGCCTCACAAAGCGTATGGGAGCTCTTGCCGTCGCATGGACGATTAAAAGCCAGACGCAGCTTGAGGAGGCAAAAAAGCATTTTGATCTGTTTATTTTTGATAGCTTCATCCCGAAAAAAGAGTAACCTGTCTGAGCTCACCGGTGCATAATCCTTAGCATACTGCCTGTCAGACCTCGTCCTATGCCTCCGATTGCCGGTGCTTTGGCAGTACTCCTCCTATTGGTTCTGTGCCCGGTGAGATAACCTCCCTGCTCCTTACACGCGGCAAATACGGACCGCATCCTTTACAGACAAATCCATGCTGCAAAGATCATTCATAAGCTTGTTGGAATTGACTTGGAATTGACATCCAGATCCGCAATGTTTCCCTTGTCATTTTCACTGTCAGCCTAATCATTCACAGCGATATTCCAGGAAAATCTCATAGCCGTGATCACATACGGAAAAATCACCCGACATTCATCCGCAGGCAATCACACAACAAGCTAAAATTATCAGATTTTTTGACGATAATTATATTAAGGATGGAAAATTATGGCTCCTAATTCTATTAAGATTCCGAAAAAACACAATGCTTACGCAGGAGGTAACAAACGATGACACTCAATATTAGTTCATTCACGACAAACATGTATGACTATGGAAGACTTTCCAACAGCAAAATTGACACGAACAGCGCACGCTACAAAGCGCTGGAAAAGAAGGGCTGGATTTCAGGTATCATCCAGAACGAAATGGCAATGACAGAAGAAGAACGGCTGATCTATCAGGTATTCGGCGGTCGGGATACAATCATCAAAAATATGATGCGAAATTTTGACGCCGACGGGAATCTGTTAAATTCGCATGGCGTGGCAGGCATGGACGCCACGGGCAAAGGGACTTCCCAGCATCAGCTCATCTCTGTTTCCGAGGAATACCGCCAGAAAATGTTTGATCTGGTGAAAAAAGAATTTATCCGTGAAAACGGGGTTGCTAACGGTGACACAACCGACCGCACCTCTGTTTTCACAGAATATCAGCGAAGCCTGAAAGTAGAGGATCGCTTAAAAGGTACATGGTCCTTGGAACAATATGAAAAGCAATATTGGTCCGCATTTTACCATACCGCAAAAGCAAACGATCCGAACTGGCTTCCTGGCAGACCGCTTGATCCCAGTGTGCTAAACAGCATTACAAGGGAATCTGTCGAGAGCACACTCGTTCCCAGCGGAAATACCCTTGTCCGCAAATCGTTTGAGCTATCGGTGTAAGCACAGGTTTGGAGGAGAAGCTTTGCTTGTAAAAATCTTTTTCTGCGGCGGCCAGGCAAACAATACACTAGCCGCCGCAGCGTGATTCCTGTGGGCTTTCCTCTCTGCTCTTACCGACAAATACTCTCAATATCACAAAGCTCCTCCCCGGAAATGGCAGGAGCGCTGACAATCTCAGCATTCTCACGAATCTGCTCCGGTGTTGACGCTCCGATCAACACCGAGCAGATCTCGTCATCCTTAAGTACCCACGATAATGCCATCTGCGCCAGCGTCTGACCACGCTGCCTCGCCAGCTCATGGAGCGCCTCCACCTTTTTTAGCTTCTCCTCTGTGAGTGCCGTCTCATTCAGATAACGCGATCCCTTTCCGATCCTGCTGTCCTCCGGGATCCCATGCAGGTACTTATCTGACAAAATTCCCTGTGCCAGCGGACTAAACGCGATAATTCCGATCCCTGCTTCCTTGCAGTACTTCTTCACGCCGTCCTCCTCGATCGTGCGGTCTAGCATCGAGTATCTTCTCTGATTTACGATAAACGGACAGTGCAGCTCCTTTAAAAGCTCTGCCGCCCTCTTTGTATATTCCAGATCATAATTGGAAACGCCTGCGTACAGCGCTTTTCCGCTCCGCACAATATCTGCCAGCGCCTGCATCGTCTCCTCCAGCGGCGTCTCCGGGTCCATTCTGTGATGATAAAAAATATCGACATAGTCCAACTTCATGCGCTTTAGACTCTGATCAAGACTCGCCATCAGATATTTCCTGCTCCCCCAGTTTCCATACGGACCGTCCCACATATCATATCCGGCTTTTGATGTGATCACCAGCTCGTCCCGATACGGACGAAAATCCGCCTCCATAATTTTTCCAAATGTTTCCTCCGCACTCCCATAGACCGATCCGTAGTTATTGGCAAGGTCAAACTGCGTAATCCCCAGATCAAATGCCGTCCTGCACATCTCCCTGCTGTTGTCATAGCTGTCCCTGCTTCCAAAATTCTGCCACAGACCAAGAGAAACCGCCGGAAATTTTAAACCGCTTCTTCCCACCCGGTTATATGTCATCCCCTCATAACGCGTCCCAGCCGCCGCATAAACATTTGCAACATTCGCCATTTTTATCCCCCTTCACTTCCGTTTCTGATACAGACGCCTCTTTTTAAAGCGATACGCCAGCTCCACACAATGACCTCTATGCCATAAACAAGCACAGGGCATACACCTCTGCCAAAACAGGCGCAAAGCAAGAGCCTCCATTCCTAAATATTACATTCTCCCATTATAACTTACTCTGATAATTTTCCAATTGATGAAAAACACCAACCACATTTACAACTGCTTCTCTCGCATCAAAAATGACGACATAGTCCATCTGTGGAACAACTGCTTCATGATAACCCTTATTCGCCAGATAACTATCTCTACTAACAGGGAATTGAAAAGGATTAATTTCTAATCTGTCATATATACTATCAATACCATCTAATAAATGTTTTGCAGCTTGCTCGTTTTTTTAACGATAAATCAGATTATATATCAGATTATTAAGCAATTCATTTGCATATTCTGATATAACTAATTTATAATCCATACTTTGCCCTCATTTCGCTGAGTGCTGTTCTGGCATCTCTTACCTGACCTGCCTCAATCTGCTTTTCAGAAATTTCAATATCTCTATACATTGTGAGTTTTTTCAACACCTGTATTCATCATCATACCCCAATATTTTATTTTTCTTAAGAAATCCAGCATCTTCAAGCCTTTTATCCTTCGTTTTCCATATTGCTCAACTTCTTTGCCTGATCTGCTGCAATACATGCATCAACAATCTCCTGAATATCGCCGTTCATGATCTTATCCAGCTTATAAAGCGTCAGATTGATCCTGTGATCTGTCACGCGTCCCTGCGGGAAGTTATAGGTACGGATTTTCTCCGAGCGGTCTCCGGTACCGATCTGGCTTCTGCGCGCCTCCGCCTCCGCGTCATGTGCCTTCTGGCATTCCATATCATAAAGCTTTGCACGAAGCAGTGCAAACGCCTTCGCCTTATTCTGCAGCTGCGACTTCTCCGTCTGGCTGTACACGACAATACCGGTGGGATAATGCGTCAGACGCACCGCAGAATCCGTCGTGTTGACACACTGACCGCCGTTTCCTGACGCACGCATCACATCAATACGAATATCCTTCTCGTCGATTTCAACCTCTACCTCCTCTGCCTCAGGCATTACCGCTACGCTGATCGTTGAGGTATGGATGCGTCCGCCGGACTCCGTCTCCGGCACACGCTGCACACGGTGCACACCCGACTCATATTTCATCACAGAATATGCACCTGCTCCGTTGATCATAAACGATACGCTCTTCATACCGCCGATACCTGTCTCATCGACCTCCATCAGCTCGGTTTTCCAATTTTTGCTCTCCGCATAATGCTGATACATACGGTAAATCTCTGCAGCAAAAAGCGCTGCCTCATCGCCGCCTGCACCCGCACGGATTTCCACGATAACATTCTTGTCGTCGTTCGGGTCTTTGGGAAGAAGCAGGATTTTAAGCTCCTTCTCAAGCTCCTCGATACGACTTTTTGCCTCGTTTAACTCCTCCTTCGCAAGCTCCCGCAGCTCCTCGTCGGACTCCTCCTCAAGCATCGCAAGCGAATCCTCGATATTTTGCTTGCACTGCTTATACTCCTTGTAGGTCTCAACAATCGGGCTTAAATCACTCTGCTCCTTCATCAGCCTGCGAAAACGCTCCGGATTATTTGCCACATCCGGTTCGCTTAACTCACTCATCAATTCCTCAAAACGAATAATCAAATCTTCCAGCTTATCAAACATAACGCATCCTCTCCTTCCCTGTCATTGATCGGCTGCCGTCTTAGAGCGTTCCAGACACAACCCTGTCATTCCCCGCAAGGTCTTTGTTCACACCGACACCCTGAAATCCGGCTTCTTTGAGCAATTCCGAAACAGCGCTCCCCTGGTCATAACCAATCTCTAAAAAAATCCTTCCGCCTGCATTCAGATATTCCTTTGCTTCCTCTGCGATCCTCCGGTAAAAATAAAGCCCGTCTTCCTTTCCGTCGAGCGCCTCCGGCGGCTCGAACAGCCGTACCTCCGGCATCAGATCCAAAATATTCGCAGACGGAATATATGGCGGATTTGACACGATGATGTCATATGTGCCTGTCACACGCTCAAACAGGTCGCTTTGCTCAAACACCGCCTGCACTTCGTTTTTCTTTGCATTCTCTCTTGCCACATTGAGCGCCTGTTTGGAAATATCCACCGCATAGCCGTCTACCTGTGCAACATTGTGTAAAATACTGATAATGATACATCCCGATCCGGTACACAAATCAAGCACCCGCATTCCCGGCTCCACCGCCTTGAGCGCCTCCTCCACCAGCGTCTCCGTATCCTGTCTTGGAATGAGCACACTGGAATTGACCTTAAACCGAAGTCCCATAAACTCCGTCTCGCCTGTGATATATTGAAGCGGCACATGCTCCGCACGCTTTTTTAGCGTGATCTCGTATCCCTTCAGCTGATCCTCCGGCAGCTCCTCCTCCATATGCAGGTAATAAAAGCTCCTCTCGATTTTGCACGCCATAGAAAGAAGCAGCCATGCGTCTGTTTTTGCATCTTCGATCCCCTGCCCTAAAAGGAGGCTCTCTCCATGCCTAAATGCTTCCCGATATGTCATACTGCCTCATGCCCTTCCCCGCGAATTTCTTTGATATACGAACGCCAGTCAAATACTGCCTCAACAGATGCAATGCCAACCTCGATCATCGCGTCCTCCGGCTCTCTCGTCGTTAAGCGCTGCAGCCACATCCCCGGTCTGCTCAAAAAATTAACAACCGCATTGTCGCTGCGTCCCGCAAGACGGATAAACTCATAGGCTACACCAGCGATCAAAGGAATCAGCAATACACGAAGAACCAGCCTTAAAACGCCGTTATCCACACGAAGAAACATAAAAAACACGATACTGACCAGCATCACGATGAGAAGAAAGCTTGTTCCACAGCGCTTATGCTCCTTCGAACTCCTTCTCACATTCTCCACCGTAAGCTCCATACCGCGCTCAATGCAATTAATACACTTATGCTCCGCACCGTGATACATATATACACGACGGATGTCCGGCATCAATGAAATCGCGCCGACATATCCGACGAACACCGCAAGACGGATCACGCCCTCGATCACTGCAAGGAGCATCTGCGATGTAACAAAACGCGCAAAAAGTGTAGAGAGCATATACGGCAGTATCATAAAAACAGCAACCGCCAAAATAACAGAAAATGCAACAGTTCCTCCGATCACAACGTCCTCACGTCTCTTTTTCTCTTGTGATGTCTGACTGCCCCTCTCCTCTTTGCCGCCACACTCCACTGCGCCGTTTTCTCCTCCTCTTGCAGTCTTCTCTCCACTCTCTGCTTCCTCCTCAAAAAAAGAAGCCGAAAACATCAATGTCCTCATGCCCAGCGCCAAAGCCTCTATAAAATTAAATACACCGCGCAGCACCGGTATATTTTTGATCTTCTTATTGATTCTAAGACCGCTGTATTCCGCAGCCTCCACTACAATCTCTCCGTCAGGCTTACGCACGGCAACGGCATAATGCTCCTGATTTTTCATCATTACGCCCTCCATAACAGCCTGACCGCCAATTCCTGAATATCTCATATATCTTTGACCGAAAAAATCCTCTGATTTTAAAAAGGTTGAGATTAAACAACCTCAACCTTATCTGTAACTGTTCTTTGCTTACTGCTGAACACCATATTTCTTATTGAACTTGTCAATACGTCCGCGAGCCTGTGCAGCCTTCTGCTGACCTGTATAGAACGGATGGCACTTGGAGCAGATCTCAACGTGGATATTTTCTTTCGTAGAGCCTGTCACAAATGTATTGCCACAGTTACATGTAACAGTTGCCGGATGGTAATCTGGATGGATTCCTTCTCTCATGATCTTCACCTCTTTAAAATCTTATCGTTATTAATAGCTCACCTGTTCCTAATCCCTTTGTACCCGTATACCCGATTCGCATATGATACTTACTGCAAGAGATAGTCCCGAATAAACAGTGCTTTTACTATAGCACAGACTTTCCGAAAAAGCAAGTCCTTTTAGATTATTTTCATCTTTTTGACCGTTCCGATATACTCGTGATTCGTTCTCGTGCGTGCGAACATATTTAAAATATTTTCGACTGCCTCGTCCGTACGCATACCGTTGATCGCCTTTCTCATAATATCAACCGCCTCCTGCTCCTCATCCGTCAAAAGCAGATCTTCCCTTCTCGTGCCAGACTTTACAATATCGATTGCCGGATACACGCGCTTTTCCGAGAGCTTACGGTCCAGCACCAGCTCCATGTTGCCGGTTCCCTTAAACTCCTCAAAAATCACATCGTCCATCTTGCTTCCGGTATCGACGAGCGCCGTTGCAAGCACAGTCAGGCTGCCCCCCTCACGCATATTGCGGGCAGCTCCGAAAAACCGCTTTGGCATATGGAGCGCCGCCGGATCAAGACCGCCCGATAGGGTACGTCCGCTTGGCGGAACTGTCAGGTTGTACGCCCGCGCCAGTCTCGTAATGCTGTCAAGCAGAATCATCACATCCTTGCCATGCTCCACAAGACGCTTTGCCCGCTCAATCACCATCTCCGAAACACGCTTATGATGCTCCGGGAGCTCGTCAAAGGTGGAATAAATCACCTCCACGCTCTCTCCCTCAATCGCCTCCTTAATATCGGTAACCTCCTCCGGGCGCTCATCGATCAGAAGAATGATCAAGTGCATCTTCGGATCGCCCATCGTCACAGACTTGGCGATCTCCTTAAGCAGTGTCGTCTTACCTGCCTTTGGCTGCGAGACGATCATGCCGCGCTGTCCTTTACCGATCGGGGACACAAGATCGACAATGCGCATCGCCACGCTGCTGCCCGGATATTCCAGACGAATCCTGCGGTTTGGAAAAATCGGCGTCAAATCCTCAAAATTCTTTCTCCGCTGCGCCACACCCGGATGATACCCATTGACCGAGGTCACATAAAGAAGGGCGGAAAACTTTTCCTGCTGTGTCTTCACGCGTGTATTACCGCTGACAATATCGCCTGTCTTGAGATTAAACTTGCGGATCTGAGAGGGAGAAACATAAACATCATTTTCTCCCGGCATATAATTTTCGCAGCGGATAAAGCCGTAGCCATCCGACATGACCTCCAAAATGCCGTTTGCCGTAATACCGCTGTCCAAATTCATCAATGTCTCATCAAAAGCTGCGCCCTCACGCGCATTTTCCCTTGGAGAACCTTCTCTGCCGCCCTCGTGCGAACTGCTCTCTCTTGCCGTCTCACGTCCTCCGCTCTCGCGTACTCTCTCGCCGGACGTCTCCTTTTTCTCCTTTGCCTGCCGTGCATCCTCTGCCAGCATCAGCTCTATCAAATCGCTTTTCTTCATGGCGGAAACATTTTTCAATCCTCTTGCCTTTGCAAGGTCTTTTAGCACAATCGCAGAAAGACTTTCATACTTCTCTCTCATCTGATACTCCTTATTCTCCTGCTTTTTCTTAATAACCGGGAATTCTGTCTGATGTGACAAAACGACTGTTTGATGCTTGTATTATACACCAGCTTTTGAAAAATAGGAAGTCCTAATTTTGCTTTATTAAATTACAATTATATTCTTGGTGTATGCCATAGAAATAACGTTCCTCAACTTTCCCACCGGCAAAGCCGGTGTAAATGGTTGATTATTCAGCCAAAATATTAAAAATGGAAATACTCAAAATCAATTTTCTCCTTATCTACACACCAGAAAACTACATCCATATCTTCTGGTGTCAATCGCTAAAATCATTGATAAATCCCAATCTTTCTCTAATATTTCTTTTCATTAAAATTCGTCCAATAAAAAAAGTCAACACCCCAGCTGCGATTGCCTCTGGCACGCCGATCATTCCAATGCCCGATAAAATAAATCCATAAAGCGCTTGTACCGGTACCGCATTCGCATTAGCGTATGACTCGCGAAAAAGCCAAAAAATCAAATTCATAACAAGCAACGTATTTACCATTGATCCTATAACACCAGCTAAAAACAATCCAAAGGACGATACTGCCTTTTTATCAATCCTTTTGATCAGTTTATATATATAATACGGTATCAATCCTACTAAAATTCTGGGAATAAAACAGATAACAATACTTTGCCAGCCTCCCTGAAACTTGTCCAAATTATAAAATGGAGTAAATACAAAGGACGTAATTGTTGGATTGATTGTATTATTTATAAAACTTGTAGCCCCAAATAGCAAGCCTAATGCCGAACCTCTTTTGGGTCCTAAAAGCAACGATGCCAAAATAACTGGTACGTGGATAATCGTTGCTCTGGTAACTCCCAATGGAATATATCCTAAAAATGGAGTAAACGCCATAATAATTATAACTGCGCCAAAGATTGCTGTCTGAATCATACTTTTCGTATTCTTTATGTTGTCTGTTACTAAATTCCCCATATTTTCTCCTTGTTATCTTTGATCTGAAATATAATGTTAATTTATCATTGCTGAAATCTCATTTAAAATCCGGTGGGCAGTTTCCTCTTTTGTCATTTTACCGAGTGAAATCTCCCTTTCTTTTGTAATGATTGTAACTACGTTCGTATCTCCCGCAAATCCCGCCCCCTCGACCTTTAAACTATTTGCTACGATCATATCCACATTTTTCTTCTCAAGCTTTATTCTTGAATTTTCCAACATGTTTTCAGTCTCCATAGAAAATCCGCACAAAAACTGTCCCCTCTGCCTGTGTTCTCCCAGATAAGCCAGAATATCCTGTGTACGTTCCATTTCTAAAAACCATGCACTATCTTTTTTCTTCATTTTTTCTATACTTACAGCACTGGGAGAATAGTCTGCGACTGCAGCCGCTTTAATAATAATATCTTGCTCCTGCGCCCTTTTTCTGACTTGATCAAACATATCTTTTGCAGTCGTCACTGGAACAACAGTCATAAATAACGGTTCCGGAAGATTTACCGGTCCGCTCACGAGAGTAACCTCTGCACCTCGCTGTGCACATGCTTTGGCTATGGCATACCCCATTTTCCCGGTGGAATGGTTTGTGACATATCGAACCGGATCAATCGACTCTTGCGTAGGTCCCGCTGTCACAAGTATCTTCTTTCCGTTTAAATCTTTTTCATAAGCACATTCTCTTAAAATATGCTGTAAAATGATTTCGGGCTCCGGCATTTTCCCTCTTCCCGTATCCCCACAGGCAAGGTGTCCATATGCACTTTCTATGATTTCAAACCCATAGCTCTCCAACATTTTTATGTTAGTCTGAACAATCGGATTTTCAAACATATTCGTGTTCATTGTGGGCGCAATAATTTTTTTGCATTTGCATGCCATAATAGTTGTGGTAAGCATATCATCCGCAATTCCATGTGCCAGCTTTCCGATGCAATTCGCACTGGCAGGTGCTATGATAACCACATCTGCTTTCTTGGCCAGAGACACATGCTCCACATTATACTCAAAATTCCGATCAAACGTATCTACCAGACATTTATTGCCCGTCAATGTCTCAAAAGTAATTGGATTGATAAAATTCTGTGCATTTTCCGTCATTAACACTTGAACATCTGCACGAAGCTTGTTAAGCATACTTGCAAGCGAAGCCATTTTGTACGCTGCAATACTTCCTGTAACTGCAAGTACAACACACTTTCCCTCTAACACTGTATATACCTCTTTCCTTTTTGTAAACATCCAATCAAAATTACTCGATTTCAGCTCCTATTATATGTAACCTACCATTAAAAAGCAATATAGCATTTACTTTTCTTTCCTATAGCCTATTACAGCAATGACACCTGTCTCTGGAAGTCCTAATTTTCTTGATTTGTCAAAATGATAATGGTATGATTGATTCATATGATCGGAGGTACTTATATTATGGAAGATAAACATTTAACCACTGCACAAAAGGCGCTGCTGATGCATGAAAAATGGAAGGGAAAGCTTGAGACTGTCGCAAAGTCAAAAGTAAATACCCGCGAGGATCTGGCGATCGCCTACACGCCCGGCGTTGCAGAGCCCTGCAAGGTGATCGCAGAAAATAAAGAGGCTGCCTACACCTATACGATGAAGGCAAATACCGTTGCCGTGATCTCGGACGGCAGCGCAGTGCTCGGACTTGGAAATATCGGCGCTTACGCAGCCATGCCTGTCATGGAGGGAAAATGCGTGCTTTTTAAAGAATTCGGCAATATCAATGCCGTACCGATCTGTCTCGATACACAGGATACGGAAGAAATCATTGCAACGATCAAACATATCGCCCCTCCCTACGGCGGCATTAATCTGGAGGACATCTGCGCCCCCCGCTGCTTTGAGATTGAGGAGCGTCTCAAAAGCATGCTTGATATTCCAGTATTCCACGACGACCAGCACGGCACTGCGATCGTCGTGCTGGCGGGCATTATCAACGCCCTACGCATTACGGGCAAACAAAAGGAAAGCTGCCGCATTGTCGTCAATGGCGCGGGTTCTGCGGGTATTGCCATCACAAAGCTTTTACTCACCTACGGCTTTTCCGATGTGACCATGTGCGGACGCTCCGGCATCATCGGTAAGACCTCCGAAAATTTGAACTGGATGCAGCAGAAAATGACTGCGGTAACCAACCTCTCCAACCGGACCGGAACGCTCTCCGACGCCCTTATCGGCGCAGATATTTTTATCGGCGTTTCCGCTCCCAACGTCGTCACACCGGAAATGGTAGCGTCCATGAACGATGATGCGATCCTCTTTGCTATGGCAAATCCTGTGCCGGAAATCATGCCGGAGGCGGCAAAGGCTGCCGGCGCGCGCATCGTCGGTACGGGACGCAGCGATTTTCCGAATCAGATCAACAACGTTGTCGCTTTTCCGGGCATCTTTAAAGGCGCGCTTGAGGGACGTGCGACACAGATCACCGAGGAAATGAAGCTTGCCGCCGCCGAAGCGATCGCAGGACTTGTCTCTGACGAGGAGCTATCGGATGATTTTATCATGCCGGAGGCATTTGACCCGCGTGTGGCAGAGGCTGTCAGCCATGCCGTCAAATCACATATTTCTCGTTAGCGGATAAGACCGACATGAATACGGAACATGATATGACACCACGCTTCTGGGGAGAAAAACGCTACCACTCTCTGGATTACCATTTAAAACAAACCTTTGGAGAGAAGGTCTACCGCCTGTCATTAAACGGCGGCATGACATGCCCCAATCGTGACGGCACGCTTGGCACGAGCGGCTGTATT
>URJS01000054.1 GCA_900548205.1 uncultured Roseburia sp.
TTATTATGGAATGATTTTTAGGGCAACACAATCCGTCGAATTATTTTGCGCTTACGTAAGGGAAACCCCATTGCGCACAACCTGCTGTTCCTGTTTCACGACATAGCCGCGCTTCACAAAAAACGGCTTTGCCGTGATAGAAACATGAGAGACAATCATATCAGCCAAAGTCTCCTGCTCCAGTTTGTCACAGATGGCGGCTGCAACTCCCTTTCCCTGATGATCCTTATGCACATACAAGCGGTCGAGATAGCCCGAAGCATCCATATTTCCAAAGCCAACAATACGCCCCTCCCAGACTGCCACAAGCGTCTGATACTTGAGAAAAGACGCGTTCCACTGCACCAGATCAACCGTTCCGGTCGCCCATGCATCAAGCTGCTCTTTCGTGTAATCCCTTGCGTTTACCGTATGTACCGTCTGGTAAAACAACTCCGCGAGCTTTTCACAGTCATCCGGACAGTAAGCACGAATCGAAAGCATGTGTCCTCTCCCCTCTCTGTTTTAGTTTCTCTCCGCAAAAGTCTTTTTTAGAGCCAGGAAGAAGAAAACAAGCGATACTGTCATTAAAATATGTGAAATTCCTGCAATTCCTGCAATCATTGCATTGATCCCAGAGGACAGGTCCGCTCCCTGCACCTGAAGGATCCCTCGGATCAAAAGCATTACACAAAAGAACGGAAGGGAAATATTATAAAGCACATAAAATCTTTGGAATGCCTTATGCTCCGCCGGCTTCCGCTCCAGTCCGCAGAACAATGCCGCTATCAGGAACAAAAACATACCGAGCACCAGTAAATGCGTATGCATCACGCTAAGCGTCGTTTTTCCTGTAAATCCCTGAAGCTTTGTAAATTCTCTGTAGAATACTCCGGCAACCATTGCCGCAATAAAATAGATCATAGATGTGTTTATCATTTTTTTCATTTGTTTCATTCTCCTTGTTATTTCAGTTGTTTTTATAATTTATCCCTCAGATAGCCCTTCCTGGCAAAATATGCTTCATACCGTTTCCGCTTTGTATCAATCATCTGATCTGAATTGACAAACCGGATAAATTCCGGCTCTGCCATCCATTGATAGGCTACGGTCTCTTTATCCTGCAGACGGACAGCGTCCTTTTCACAGGATGTCCGGCAGAAAAAGGTATGGTAGATGCACTGCTTTTCATCGGAAACAAATGTCCCAAGCTCCTCAAAGTCATCCTCCAAAATTCCTGTCTCCTCCTGCAGCTCCCGCCGGATACACCGAAGGCTGTCCTCACCCTTAAGCGCTGCTCCTCCTGCGGTCGCCTCAAAATATCCGCCGTAATTGGGCTTTCTCGGGTCTCGCTTCATCAACAGATAGTCCCCGTCCGTATGCTGCACTAACACCTCGCATACAAGATGATACAGACCTGCTGGAACCTCCACACCACGGATCAGATCAATGTTTGCCAGTGTTTCGTCCCGATAATAGCCATCCCAAATTTCCATGTAAGACCTCCTTTTCTGCCAACGCCTTAAATTTCAATCCGTCTGTCCTTGTAATAATATTCCCTGTCGCGCGCACCGATCTCCCGCAGAACGCGGCACGGATTGCCAACCGCAACAACATTTGCAGGAATATCCTTCGTGACCACACTTCCAGCGCCGATCACCGTGTTGTCTCCGATCGTCACGCCCGGCATGACCACCACTCCCGCGCCAATCCAGCAGTTTCTCCCGATGTGAACCGGCATATTGTACTGTTAGAGCTGCTCGCGCAGCTCTGGCAGGATCGGATGTCCCGCCGTCGCGATCGTCACATTCGGTCCGATCATCGTGTAGTCTCCGATATAGATGTGCGTGTCGTCCACGCAGGTCAGGTGGTAATTGGCATAGACCATTTTTCCGAAATGACAGTGATGACCGCCAAAGTTTGCATAAAAGGGCGCTTCGATATAGACGCCCTCGCCACAGTCCCCCAGCATCTCCTTTAACAACGCCGCCCTCTTTTCCGATTCCGAGGGTTTCGTCTGATTGTACTCGCACAGCCTGTCCTGATAGACCACCTGCTCTTTTCCAATCTCCTCGTCACCCGGAAGATAGAGCTCTCCTGTATGCAATTTTTCTTTCATTCCACTCATTCCAAATCCTCCCTGCTGTTTCAATATCATTTTCTGCGCAAACAGCGCACCTCTCTTATGTCAGATCAAACAGCGAAAGCTGGTTGGACTCCGGCATATCGCCGAGAATCCCAAGGTCACCCATCAGGTCGATGACCGTCTTTGTCGCCTTCGTCCGCTGGCGGAAGTCATCCTTTGACAAAAACTTCCCGTCCTTCGCCGCCTCCGCGACCGCGATTGCAGCGTTGTCTCCCATTCCCTCGATCGTGTTTAACGCCGGCATCAGCTTTCCGTCAATGATCTGGAAACGGTCGGGCTTCGCCTGATAGACGTCGATCGGAAGGAACTCAAATCCGCGCGCGTACATCTCCTGCACGATCTTCATATCACGGTAGGTGTCCTGCTCTTTCTTTGAGAGGCTGTCCTTTCTGCGCGTATAGTCCTTGTAAAAATATTCCAATCTTTCTTTTCCCTGACACATCAGCTCGTAGTTAAAGCCCGTCGCGCGGATGGAAAAATATGCCGCGTAATAGGCAAGCGGGTAAAACACCTTGCAGTAGGCGATACGCCATGCCATCATAACATATGCCGCCGCGTGCGCCTTCGGGAACATGTACTTGATCTTCTGGCAGGACCAGATATACCAGTCCGGCACGCCGTGCGCCGTCATGTCGGTGATCCAATTCTCCTTTAAGCCTTTTCCCTTTCGCACGGACTCCATGATCGTAAAGGACTCCTCACTGTCAAGCCCCTGCTGAATGAGATAGATCATAATATCGTCACGCGTACAGATCGCGGTGGAGATCGTCGCTTTTCCCTCCTCAATGAGTGTCTGCGCATTGCCAAGCCATACATCCGTACCGTGCGACAGACCGGAAATACGGATCAGATCCGAAAACTCCTGCGGCTTGGCGTCGATGACCATCTGCATCGCAAATTCCGTTCCAAACTCCGGGATGCCGAGACACCCGAGCGGAATCCCGTGGATATCCTCCGGCTCTACGCCGAGCGCCTTTGTATTTTTAAACAGCGACATGACGGACGCATCGTCCAGCGGGATTGTCGTCGGGTCAATCCCCGTCAGATCCTGCAGCATACGGATCATCGTCGGATCATCGTGTCCTAAGATGTCAAGCTTCAGCAGGTTGTGATCGATCGAGTGGTAATCAAAATGCGTCGTGATTGTCGCGGTCGTCATATCGTTTGCCGGATGCTGCACTGGCGTAAAGGTGTTGATCTCCTCCCCCACCGGAAGCACGACGATACCGCCCGGATGCTGTCCCGTCGTCCTTCGCACGCCGACGCAGCCCTGCACGATGCGGTCGATCTCACAGTTTCGCTTGCGGATGCCGCGCTCCTCATAATAATTCTTGATGTAGCCGAACGCCGTCTTGTCCGCCAGCGTACCGATCGTCCCGGCACGGAACGTCTGTCCGTAGCCGAAGATCACCTCACAGTAGGCGTGCGCCTTACTCTGGTATTCTCCGGAAAAATTCAGGTCAATATCCGGCTCTTTATTTCCCTTAAAGCCAAGGAAGGTCTCAAACGGAATATCAAAGCCGTCCTTAACCAGCTTCTTGCCGCAGACCGGACAGATCTTATCCGGCATGTCACAGCCGCTGCGCCCGGAAAATGCCTTGACCTCCGGCGAATCAAAATCACTGTATTTACAGTATTCGCAGCGGTAATGCGCCTGTAAAGGATTGACCTCCGTGATACCTGACATCGTCGCCGCAAAAGACGAGCCGACCGATCCGCGCGAGCCGACCAGATAGCCGTCCTCATTTGATTTCCACACCAGCTTTTGTGCAATGATATACATCACGGCATAGCCGTTGGAAATAATAGAGTTCAGCTCACGGTCTAACCGCTCCTTCACGATCTGCGGCAATTCCTCACCGTACATACTGTGCGCTTTGGTATAGCAGATGTCGCGCAGCATCTGGTCGGAATTCTCGATCACGGGCGGACATTTGTCCGGACGCACCGGAGAGATTTTCTCACACATATCGGCAATCCGGTTCGGATTTGTGATCACAACCTCGTGTGCCTTCTCGCTCCCCAGATATTCAAATTCAGCAAGCATCTCCTCCGTCGTCCGAAGATACAGGGGCGCCTGCTCGTCTGCATCCTTAAAGCCCTTGCCCGCCATAATGATCCGGCGGTACACCTCATCCTCCGGATCAAGAAAATGCACATCGCCCGTCGCAACGACCGGCTTTTTGAACATCTCGCCCAGCGATACGATCCGACGGTTGATATCGGCAAGCTCCTCCTTTGAGTTGATCGCCTCCCTGTCACTGCGCAGCAAAAAGTCATTATTTCCAAGCGGCTGGATTTCCAGATAATCATAAAACTTGACCAGCCGGATAATATCCTCCTTTGGTCTGCCTCCCAAAATTGCGCGGTAGATCTCACCGCCCTCACAGGCAGAGCCAAGCAGCAGACCTTCGCGGTGCTTGACAAATTCACTTTTCGGGATCCGCGGCTTCTTATGGTAATAAGTCAGATGCGACATCGAGATCAGCTTATAGAGATTAATACGCCCGACGTCGTTTGCTGCAAGCATGATCGCATGATAAGTCGGCAGCTTCTTGATCGTCTCGGCAGACGCCTGTCCCATCCGGTTCACCTCATCCAGCGTCTGCATCCCCCGATCCTTAAGCATCTGAATAAACTTCACAAAAATTTCCGCCGTACACGCCGCGTCATCCACGGCGCGGTGATGATGATCCAATGAAATACCAAGCGCCTTGGCAACCGTATCAAGCTTAAAACGATTCAAATGCGGAAGCAGCATACGCGCAAGCGCAACTGTATCGATCACAGTAAATTCTGCCGCAAGCTGTTGACGCTCACAATTTTTTCGGATAAAGCTCATATCAAATTCCGCATTATGCGCCACCATGATCGCGCCCGCACAAAACTCCAGAAACTGCGGAAGGATCTCCTCAATCTTTGGGGCGTCCATCACCATATCATCACGGATCGACGTCAGTTCCTCAATGTGGAACGGAATCGGAACCTCCGGGTTTACAAAGGTCGAAAAGCGCTCCGTGATCGCACCGCGCTCCACCTTCACTGCTCCGATCTCGATAATCTTATTCTTATCCGGCGAAAATCCCGTCGTCTCCAGATCAAACACCACATAAACATCATCCAGTTGCTGATTTTTTGAATTGACGATCACATCCTTTAAATCGTCGACCAGATATGCCTCTACCCCGTATATCACCTTAAAATCGTCCTCCGGTGAAACGGCATGATTGGCATCCGGGAACGACTGCACATCGCCGTGATCGGTGATCGCGATCGCCTTATGCCCCCATTTTTTTGCGCGCTTGATAATATCTTTTACCTCGGAAACGCCGTCCATATCGCTCATTTTTGTATGGCAGTGAAGTTCCACGCGCTTTTCGGGACTTGTATCCATGCGCGTTGTCGTAAAATCTGGGATCTTTTTCATCCCGACGATCGAGCCGATCGTCAGCTCACTGTCAAACTTATCAATAGTCGTGACACCCTTGATCTTTAAAAACGCGCCTTTTTTCAACCCCGCATCCAAAAGCTCCGTAAGCTGGTCATTTCTTGTAAAGATTTTTAAGACGATCGAATCGGTAAAATCCGTGACTGACATAATGACGATCGTTTTTTCGTTGCGGATCTCTCTCGTCTCCAAAGTCATGACCTGACAGCGGATCGTCACCTCTCCCATCTCGCCGACAATCTTCTCAATGGCGATCGTCTCGTCGTCAAAATCGCGTCCGTAAATCACATCCGGATTATCGGACCTCTTGTAGCCGCCCTCAAAACGTCTTTTAAACTCACGCTTACCGCCCTCGGCAGACCTTTGCGCACTCTTTTGGGGCTGCTCCTGCGTTTTCTTTTCATACTCCGCCGTCTTTGCGGCAGCTTTCGCTCCCTTTACCGCAGGATTTTGCGGCACAGTTCCAGCTTCCTGCACACGCTCCTGTAATCCTATGCCGGAAGCTTCCCCATCCCCCTTATGTACCTGTACCCGCTTTAGAATATTCTGGATCTCATACTGTATCTGCAGATCGCTGTTTTTCCTGTATTTGCTCTCCTTCGGCTGCTCATAGGCAAGCTCCACCGAAAGATTTAAGCCGCAGCGTTCACAGACGATTTTTTCCAAAAATTCCACAAGCTCATGGGAGCGCGTCTGTGCAATGATCGTATTTTCCAGGGTGAGCGTCATGTGACTCTCGCCGGAAAACTCCATTTTTGCCGTGCGCAGCAGATTATACTCCATGAGGCTGTAATTCTTTAATTCCTCCAGCATACTGTCCTTGTACAAATCCATCAGCTTTTCCGGCGTATACTGTTCTGAGAGCAGATACTTTTCAATCACCTTGACCTGCATCTGCTTCCCCTTAAAAATCTGTGCCGCGATCGCCTGCTCCAGCCGATACACATCCGGCTTTGGGATCAGACGCGTGCTGCTTAGATAGAGGCGCAGGTGCGTCCGGTCGTGATTCATTCCAACCTTTGTCACCTGCGTTTCCGTTAAAAGCTTTTTCAAGTTTCCGTCCACTGTCAGCGTCGGGAAAACATCAAAAAACAGTTTTGTCATGCCTTCTCCTCATTCCAATGCAGCAGCTCCTCCCGCAGAGCTCCAAGGAGCTGATCCTCCGGCACCTTCTTATATACCTCTCCCTTTTTGATCAGAAGTCCCTCGCCGATGCCTCCGGCAATGCCGATGTCCGCTTCCTTTGCCTCGCCCGGTCCGTTTACGACGCAGCCCATCACGGCAACCTTAAGATCAAGCGGAATATCTGCCACCATCGCCTCCACCTGATTTGCAAGACCGATCAGATCGATTTTTGTCCTGCCGCAGGTTGGGCAGGAAACAACCTCTATGCCCCCCTTGCGCAGACCAAGCGTGCGCAGGATCAATTTTGCCGACTTAATCTCCTCCAGCGGGTCTCCGGTTAAAGAGACACGGATCGTATCGCCGATGCCCTGATGAAGGATCAGTCCCAGTCCGATCGCGGATTTGATATTGCCGCTTGTGACCGTTCCCGACTCCGTGATCCCAACATGAAGCGGATGATCCGTCTCCTTTGCAATCAGCTCATGCGCCTTCACGCACATCATGACGTCAGACGACTTGATACTGATGACGAGATTATCATATCCCATATCCTCGATCCGATGTACCTTATCAAGCGCGCTCTCAACGATGCCCTCCGCCGTCACGCCATGATATTTCGCAACCAGATCCTTTTCGAGAGAGCCGCTGTTCACTCCGACACGAATGGGGATATTTCGCTCCTTCGCCATATCTACCACGGCGCGCACACGCTCCATGCTCCCGATATTGCCCGGATTAATACGGATCTTATCCGCACCGTGCTCCATCGCCGCAAGCGCCAGACGGTAATCAAAATGAATATCTGCCACAAGCGGTATCGTGATCTGCTCCTTAATTTTCGTAAGCGCCTCTGCCGCCTCCATCGTTGGCACCGCACAGCGGATAATATCACAGCCCGCTGCCGTGAGCGCATGGATCTGGGCGACTGTTGCCTCCACATTCTCCGTTTTTGTATTTGTCATAGACTGGATCAAAATCGGATTTCCTCCTCCAATCACCTTGTCTCCAATCACTACCGTTTTTGTCATAGGATCCCTCCTTCTTATCCAATCAGCTTTCGTACATCGTTAAATATAATAAACAGCATAAATGCAAACAGCATCATCATGCCGATAAAGTGCACCATTCCTTCTTTGTCCGGGTCTACACGTTTTCCGCGGATCACCTCCACGATCATAAAGAAAAGCCTTCCGCCGTCAAGCGCCGGAAGCGGAAGCAGATTCATCACACCAAGATTCGCAGAGAGAAAAATCGTGACAGAAAGCATCTGCAAAAATGCGGCAAAGTAGCCGTAAGAAACACTCTGCTCATACCCGTCTCCGATCATATCCACAATCCCGACCGGACCGCTCATATCATTCACACTGAGCTGACCTGTCACAAGCGCCTTGATGCTGTTTAATGTTGCGCTGATCCAATAGCGCACCTCATAGAAACTGTATTTTAAAGTCTCCAGTATGTTTCCGTTTTCTCTCTCCACGCTCGCCTGAAAGCCGTACATATAATAGCCATATTCTTCATTGTATTTCGGCGCGGCAAGCTCGGTCTGATAGCGCTCCCCGTCCCGCTCATAGGTCACCGTTACCTCCTCGCCCGGATGAAACTGCACATAAGTGTTGATCTCCCGGAAAAAGTGAACGCGGCTTTTACCCATTTTTATGATCGTATCACCTGCCTGCAGTCCCGCCTCCTCCGCGGGATAGCCCGGCGTAACTCCCGTTAATACCGGAAGATCATAGCCCGTATTGCACAGCAAAATAAATGCACCCGCAAACGCCATGATAAAATTAAAAATCGGTCCTGCGACAACGACACTCATGCGTGCCCATACAGACTTCTTGCCGAACGAACGGTCGTCACCGCTCTCCTCGTCCTCGCCCTCCATCATGCATGCGCCTCCAATCGGCAAAAGCTTGAGTGAATACTTCGTCTCCCCCTTTGTAAAACCGATCAACGTCGGACCAAGCCCCAGACAAAATTCATTGACACGGATGCCGTTGGCTTTTGCCAGAAGAAAATGACCTAATTCATGAAAAATAATGATAATACTAAAAATCAGGATTGCTATAATTATTTTCATTCAAAAACCTTTCTATTGCCATCTGCCTGCGATCATCTCATAGACAGACGCCTCTGTCTCCAATATTTGCTCCAAATCGGGCGTTTCGATCAATGGTATTTGCTCCATACAAAAAGCAATGATTTCCGTAATCTGCGGATAGCTGATTTTTCTCTCCAAAAATAGAGAAACCGCCTTTTCATTTGCCGCATTATAAACAGTCGGAATATTTCCGCCGCGCCGCATTGCTTCATAGGCAAGCGCCAATCCCAAAAACGTGTCTGTGTCCGGCTTCTCGAACGTCAGCTGCCCCAGTGAAAACAGATCAAGACGCTTTCCCGAAAGCGGTCTGCGTTTGGGGTAATACAGGGCATACTGGATCGGCAGACGCATATCCGGCGTGCCAAGCTGCGCAATGACTGCACCATCCTCATATTCGACTGCGGAATGGATCACGCTCTGCGGATGAACAACCACCTCGATCTGTGAGAGTTCCACATCAAAGAGCCATTTCGCCTCCATAACCTCAAGCCCCTTATTCACAAGGGTTGAGGAATCAATCGTAATCTTACGCCCCATTGACCAGTTCGGGTGCTTTAGCGCGTCCTCCATCTCAATCTGTGAGAGCTCGCTTTTCGTTTTTCCGCGGAACGGTCCGCCGGACGCCGTCAGGAGAATCTTTGCGATCCGATTCCCCTTAGAAACATCAAGCGACTGAAAAATTGCACTGTGCTCACTGTCTACCGGAAGAATCCGTACATTTTTCTCCTTCGCAAGCGGCATGATCAAATGTCCCGCCGTCACAAGCGTCTCCTTATTCGCAAGCGCAATCGTCTTGCCCGCCTCGATTGCCGCAATCGTCGGACGAATGCCAAGCATCCCTACAATCGCCGTCACCAAAATCTCACTTTCCGGCTCTGCTGCTACCGCAAGCAGACCGTCCATGCCGGAGAGCACCTCCACCTGCATATCTGCCGTGCGCAGCCGAAGCTCTCTTGCATGGCTCTCATCCCAGACACTGACCAGCGCCGGGCGAAACTCCCGGATCTGTTCCTCCAGCAAAGCAATATTACTCCCTGCCCCAAGCGCCGTCACAAGAATATCGCCCTGCTCGCGCACGATTTCAAGCGTCTGTGTACCGATAGAACCTGTTGAACCCAGTATCGCTATCTTTTTCATCCTTCCTCCATTCCAAAGCGTTTCCCTTCCCCTAGAAAACCACAAAATTTACCGCCAGAAAATAAATCATCGGAGCGGTAAATATCACACTGTCAAACCGGTCTAAAATACCGCCGTGTCCCGGGATCAAGGTACCATAATCCTTGATCTCGTAGTTTCGCTTGATCGCCGATGCCGTTAAATCGCCGACCATCGATACCAGCGCGCCAACTGCACTGATCGCCGCAAGCACCGCGATATGGGCAGCGGTCACTCCCATCGCGTTCTGAAAAATAAAACCGTAAATCGCCGTCAGAAGCGCCGCTCCCAAAACACCGCCGACTGCTCCCTCTACCGACTTCTTCGGGCTTAATTTCGGCGCCATCTTATGCTTCCCGATCAACACGCCGACACAATATGCGCAGGTATCGCATCCCCATGAGCAGAGGAAGATCAGCCACACAATATAAGCCCCAGCCGGAAGCATTCTCGTCTGATAGATATAAGACAGCATCACAGCAACATAAAAGACACCAAAAAATGCTGCCAGCAGCTGCTCAGTGCGATAATCCGGATAAGTAAAAACATAGACAAACATCAATGCGATCAGAAGGAACAGCGCAAAGATCATCATATCATCCATAAACCGAAGCCTGAGATTCAGATCATACACTGCCGCTGCCACATAGCCTAAGATTCCCGGCGCAGCCTTCTCAATCCCAAACACGCGGTACAATTCAAACATGCCGATCCACGAGAGCAAAAGCGTTGCCGCAAGCAGCACGTCATTTCCCGTGATGATCAAGGCAAGCGCGGCGGCAACAAGAACGATACCGCTTATGAGTCTCGTCTTAAACATTTGTCAATCCTCCATATCTGCGGTCTCTTTTATTATACGCCTCAATCGCACGCACTAATTCTTCTTTATGAAAATCAGGCCAGGGAACGTCTGTAAAATAAAACTCACTGTATGCCAGCTGCCAGAGCAGATAATTGGAAAGACGCAGTTCCCCGCTTGTGCGGATCAACAGATCAGGATCCGGGATTCCCGCAGTATCAAGATACTCTGCAAAAATCTCCTCCGACAGCTCCTGCGGCTCTCTTTTTCCCTGACGCACATCCTCACACAGGCGGCGCATTCCGCGGATCATCTCGTCACGGCTTCCATAATTGATGGCAATCTGGAGATTTAATCCGTCATTCTTTGCGGAAGCCTCCTCCAATGCCGCAATCTGCTTTTGAAAGCGCTCGCTTAGCTTGTGCTTAGCTCCGATGACACGGACGCGCATATTATTTTTGTCTGCGGTGCGGATACAGTTTTTCAGATAGCTCTCCAAAAGCTTCATCAGCGCCTCTACTTCTCCGTCCGGCCGATTCCAATTCTCTGTAGAAAACGCATACATTGTCACATACCGAATGCCCAGATCATGTGCTGCCTGACAGACAGTCTCCACATTTTTCGCACCCACCGTATGCCCGTAATTCCTGGGCATACCTTTTGCCTTTGCCCACCTTCCGTTTCCATCGAGAATAATCGCAATATGCTGCGGAATTTTCATAAGCCTGCGCTCCCTCCCTTACCTAAATCTTATCACACACAAAAGGGACACGCACATGTCATGTCCCCGCCTGTCATTTTTATACCGTAAGAATTTCCTTCGTTTTGCTCTCAACTGCCTTGTCGATCTCGGCGATATACTTATCTGTCAGCTTCTGTGCCTGCTCCTCCAGCTCCTTGATCTCGTCCTCGGAAACCTCAGCAGACTTTGCAAGCTTTTTAAAAGAATCGTTTGCGTCGCGGCGGATGTTACGGATTGCCACCTTTGCGCTCTCTCCCTTTTTCTTTACGTCCTTCGCAAGCTCCTTACGTCTCTCCTCCGTAAGCTCCGGGAACATCAGACGGATCACCTTTCCGTCATTTGTTGGATTGATCCCAAGATCCGAGGTCATGATTGCCTTCTCAATCTCCCGCACCATAGAAGCCTCCCATGGCTGGATCTGGATCATGCGCGGCTCCGGCACATTGACGTTCGCTACCTGCTGGATCGGGGTAGGCGTACCGTAATAATCAACTCTCAGTTTATCCAGTACATGCGGATTGGCACGTCCGGCGCGGATGCTTCCAAACTCCTCGCTCAGGTTATTCATTGTCTTCTGCATTTTTTCATCAAACTGCACTAATCTCTCATCCATTACCCTACCATACCTTTCTTTTCGGAAACTGTCACCTTCGTACCGCTAAATTCTCCCGTAAGCGCATTTACGATGCTGTTTTCTTCATTCAAGCCGAACACATACATCGGCATTTGATTTTCCATACACAAAATCGACGCGGTCAGATCAACAACGGCAAGCTTCTTTTCAATGACTTCCTCAATCGAAACCTCATCATATTTGATTGCCTCAGGATTCGTCTTTGGATCGCTGTCATAAACGCCGTCAATGGATTTGGCAAGATAAATTCCGTCCGCCTCCAGCTCAACCGCCCGGAGCACGATCCCTGTATCTGTAGAAAAATATGGGTGACCTGTTCCTCCGGCGAAAAATACAACCATTCCCTGATCAAAGTATTGATTGGCACGATCCTTGGAAAAAAGCTTTGTCATGCTGCCGCATGCAAACGGCGTTAAGATTTCCGTCATCATACCCACCGAACGGAAAATCTCCGACACATAAATACAGTTCATGATCGTCGCGAGCATTCCAATCTGATCCGCCTTCGTGCGGTCGATCGTCTCATTCGTTCTTCCTCTCCAGAAATTACCACCGCCGATCACAATCCCCACCTGTATTCCGCTCTCTATGATCTGCTTTACCTGCCTTGCGACCTCTGTCACTGTCGGCTCGTCAAATCCGGTATGCTTCTCTCCCGCAAGCGCCTCTCCGCTCAGCTTCAATAAAACACGTTTCATACTCTGTTAATTTCCTTTCCTGCCGTCAAACAGACTTGATACATCCACATCTGCATAGCACTGAGAGCAAAAGCCCTCAATGACCGCACCGTTATTAATCTGGACGGAGCGGGACTTAATATTACCCATAACAACGGCAGAGGTATCGACAACTACCGGTCCCTGCACATCAATATCTCCCTTGATCGCGCCTGCGATCACCGCTGAGGAGGAGGTCACATTTCCGACGATCACGGAACCAAGCCCGATTTTTACTGTGCCGCTGCTCACAACCTCTCCCACGATCTGCGCCGCATCTGCGTAAAACTCCGACGTACTGCTGTTTCCATTGACCGTTCCCGTCACCGTAAGCTTCCCGTTGCAGCTTACATTGCCGTCCACCTGTCCACGCACATCCAAAGAACCGCTTGCCACAATATCGCCGCGGATCAGCGTTCCCTGCGTAATAACAGAGACCTCATCCGAGACCTCCTCCGGCATCAAATGCCCGATCGGAGCCGCCTCCGACGGCTGCGGTGTTGTAGTAAAGATATCTGACATGTCATTTTCCTCCTTTGTCTCCTTCTGGGATTCTCTTTTTTCCTCTTCCTTTTTCTCTTCTTGTCTGCTGACCTGCTCTAAAAGTCCGTCAAGCTTTGAAAGCTCGGCTTCCATATCAGGCTCGCCCTCCAGTGTATCCACCAGAAGTTCATCCTCTGTACTAAGCGCCTTCTCTGGCGTGAGATCATTGACTGCCTGCGAAAAATCGTCCTTAAAATCCTTAAAAAATCCCATGTTCTTTCCTCCGTGTATTTATTGGGCATCCACACTGTCCGCCTTCACAGACTGTATCACCCGTGTATTTTTATCAATCGGCAAAAACTCTGCCCCCATCTCCGTTAACGATTCGATCAGGGGTTCCAAGACTTCCATCGTTGTCCTGTCATCGGAAGCATCTTGGAGCGCCACCACCGATGTCTTATATTTTACTACATCACCGGTGATATTTTCAACTATTTCCTCTGCGGTATAGGCGGCAGATGCACTATCTCCCACTGAAACATTCCAATCATAATAGGTCACACCCTGTTCATTCAAAAACTGTATCAGCTCCTGCATTGGCACATCGCTGATCTGATTGCCGCTCCCGCCCGGAAAACGGTAAAGACTGCATTCCTCTCCCGTAAGCGCAAAAAGATAATCCTTTAACCTCCGCTAATCCTCTGCAAATGCTTCCTTCGACCGATAGATCACACTGTATCTGTTAGAATAAGAGCGCATTCCAAGCGTATGCCCATCCTCCGCGATACGGCGGTACAATTCCTGTGACTCCTCATCCTCCCTGCCAATCACAAAAAAGGTTGCCTTGACCTCATGTGCGGCAAGAATATCTAAAATCTCCTCCGTATATCTGGAAGGGCTGCTGTCAAACGTCAGATAGACCTTATGTACATCTCCCTCTTTTGCAAGGTTCTCCGTATCCGTCTCTGCATCCAGCGCCTCAGGCGCCGGCTGCTCCTCTGTCGTTTCCTCCTGCCAGGACGGGCTTATAGCCTCTGCGGAGGACTCCGTCAAAAGCAGACGCTTCAGCTGGTCTTCCAGCTCCTCGGTTCTTACAAACAGAAATGCGATCAGGATCATGGACAGAATGATCCAGCCTGCAACGATCAGAATGATTGCCTGTCTCATTTTTCCGATTCGTCTGCGCTTTCTGCGCTGGCTGCGCAGAAACTCTGCTTCTTTCTCCTTCATACAAAACTCCCAAGTTAATCTTAATCCTAATCTATTGTATCACATTTTTACATTTTTCAAAGAAAAAAGCACAAAAAAACCGTTTGATTTTTCTGCACTTTTTCCTTTATTTTCTGACAATTTAATTTTACTGCAGCTTCTCCTACTTTCCAAGCAGCCATGCAAGCCCCACACCGAGCGCAAACAGGATGATTCCTGCAGCCCATGCGCCGATGCCGGCCCCTGCGACACCGCTTCCGGCAAAAACGGCAACCGGCGAAGCTGCGACCAGTCCGAGGATCGCAAAATAAGTCATCCGCTCATGGCGCTTTAACAGATATTCCACAAGCTTTGCGATCAGAAACGCACCGAGCAAAACGCCGACGCCAAACGGCGCCAAAATGCCCACGCAATACCAAACAGTAGAAAAATCCAAAGTTACCACTGCAATCACAAATGCGTTGATATGGTCGATGATCGGCGTGTAATAACCCAGAGACATCAAAAGCATCGAACCACTGACACCCGGAATTACCATTGCCGCGGCTGCAAGCGCCCCGATGAAGAACAAAGAGAACATCGTCCTTGCATCCACCGCAAGCAGCTTGCTGTGTCCCTCCCCCCAAAACTGCATCCAGACGATCAATCCAAAAAATGCCGCAAAAACCGCAAGCTCCGCAGCACTTGGCATCCGCCCTGCTACCTTTGGCAAAAGAAGCGGCAGTCCTCCAAAAATAAGACCGATAAAAAGCATTGCCGTCTGCAGCGGATAGCGTGCAAAAAGATGACTGATGACAAAGGAGAGCCCAACGATCCCCGCCCCCATTCCGACTGCATAGGGAAAGAGCGTCCGCACGCTCTGCTTCCACTGACGAAAAATTCCGGTAACCGCACAGATGACCTCATCGTAAATCCCCATTGATACCATCATCGTTCCGCCGCTGACACCCGGAATGATATTTGCGATTCCAATCGCGACTCCCCGCAATATACTTTTGATAAATTTCATGTACCTCTCCCTTCCCAAGCACGATCTGTCCATCACTCTGATTCCCGAAAAACATTTTTTCTTTTGGAATATCCTTCCTTCAGGCTGCTTCCCATCATATCGGATACCTCCGTGATCGTCACAAACGCCTGACTGTCAATTTCTGAAACAATATCCTTCATCTTTGCGATCTGAAAGCGGTTGACGACAAAATAAATGATCGTCTGCTCCCTGCCTGCATAGTATCCCTTTGCATCAATATGCGTAATCCCTCTCCCAAATGCCTCGGAAAGCGCATCGCTGATTTCCTGCTCACGCGTTGTGATGATCATTGCAGATTTTGCCTTATCAAAGCCCTCCACAATAAAATCAACCGACTTTAACGCGGCACAGTAGGTAAGGATCGAATACAGCGGCAAAATAAAGCTGTGCGTGACAGCCCCTACGAAAATATAGAGAAATACATTGTAGATCATGACAAAATTTCCGACGGTCAGCCCAAGACGCTTCGCAAAAATAACTGCCAGAACCTCCACCCCGTCAATCGCACCGCCAAAACGGATCGTAAGCCCGCTCCCTATACCGGAAATCATCCCGCCAAACACCGCGCACAAAAGCAAATCCGTACCCGCAATGGGAGACGCCGTGCTCACGTCAACCGGAAACACATAGGTGATCAGATAAGAAGCTGACGAATACACGGCTACCGCAAACAGCGAATACACGGTAAACAAAAGTCCTTGTTTTCGATACCCATATAAAAAGAACGGTACGTTTAAGACGATCAAAAAAAAAGAAAGCGTCAGTTCATCCGGCGTCAGCTCCCATAAAAGCATAGCTGTCCCTGAAAAGCCGCTGTCATATAAATTGACCGGTGCAAGAAAAATCGTCACTCCGACTGCATTGATAATGCCGGCCAGAAACAGAACGAAAAAGTTCATCGGATGAACTCTCTTGTATTTTTTATCAGTATTATTTTTCATACGCTACTCCTCTCTGCCAGTTATCATTAAAAAAGTGTTCCATAAAAAGAGTTTCGCCTGCGAA
>URJS01000055.1 GCA_900548205.1 uncultured Roseburia sp.
GGAGGCTCCGGTGATTTTGCCGCCGCGCCTGCGCTCTCTGTCACCGCTCAGATCACGGAAGCAAAAAAACGCATTGCCGCAAAGACCGGCTGCAAGAGATTTATTGCTTATTTTCAGGCATATACAAACACCTACGCGCCGCTTTCATATCTGCGTAAAATTTTTACGGAAGCAATCTCTCACCCGCAGATCGCGGCGCTTTCCATCTCGACCAGATGTGACTGTCTTTCAGACGAGGTGCTCGATTTACTGGAAGAATTAAACACCAAAAAGCCGGTCTGGATCGAGCTTGGCTTACAGACCATGCATGACGATACCCTAAAGCTGATCCACAGTGGCTTTTGCCACGCCCAATATGAGGCTGCCGTCTTGGCGCTTTCTGCACGCGGCATTACGGTTGTTACCCACTTAATTTTCGGACTTCCGGGGGAAACGGTGGAAATGATGCGCGCCTCCGTCTCCTATGCCGCATCGCTGCCGCTGCAAGGGATCAAGCTCCAGCTTTTGCATGTTTTAAAAAATACGGAACTCGGACTTTGGTATGAGAAAGAACCGTTTCCGCTTTTTTCGCTTGCGGAATATTGCGAGCTTGTGGCTGACTGCATTACGCTTTTGCCTCCGTCAATCGTCATCCACCGCTTAACGGGCGACGGTCCGCGCAGCCTCTTACTTGCGCCCTTATGGAGCACCGATAAAAAGCGCGTCCTAAATACGATCCAGAGAAATCTCCGCGAGAAAAATCTCTGGCAGGGCAAATATTTTCAAACGAACGGGAAGGAAGAATCTTATGGCTGAACCATTTACCATTTATAAGCTCACGATTTTAAATATGCTGGATAAAGTAGATTTTCCGCTGACAAATACACAGATTTCCAACTTTTTTCTGGAACAGGAATACACCGACTATTTTCGCGTCCAACAGGTGCTAAACGATCTTACCGACGCAGACCTGATCCGCTTTGAATCCACCCACAACAATACGCAGTATTCGATCACCGCAGCGGGCAAAGAAACGCTCGGCTTCTTCCGCGACAAGCTGACGGATGCCATTGAGCACGACACGATCGCCTACTTCGAGAAAAATAAAATGGAGCTTCGGACTGTCAACTCCATTCTTGCGGACTATTACAAAACGCCGAATCAGGACTATGCCGTCCGCTGCCAGTTCCGTGAGCGCGGCACAAACCTGATCGACCTGACGCTCACCGTCAAAAAAAAGGAACAGGCGGAGGCAGTCTGCAACAACTGGAAAAAGCAGAATGAGGACGTTTACGCCTACCTGATGGATATTTTGATGAAATAAAAGTTACTGAAACAGAGAAGTGATATTTGAAATGGAGAACCTTATGTCAAAGCAGGAATTTAAACCAGGCAATATGCTCTACCCGCTCCCGGCGGTCATGGTAAGCTGTAAGTATCCGGATCCGGACGATCCCCAATGCCCGAATCCCGCCCTGTCAGGTAAACCAAACATCATCACCGTCGCATGGGCGGGAACGGTCTGCACCAATCCGCCGATGCTCTCGATTTCCGTCCGTCCGGAACGCTACTCCTATCATATGATCGAAGCATCCGGCGAGTTTGTCGTAAATCTGACTACGGAAGCCTTAGTGCGCGCCGCCGATTACTGTGGCGTCCGCTCCGGCAGGGACGTCGATAAATTTGAGGAGCTTCATCTGACGCCACAGGCGCCGCGTGAGGTCTCCGTGCCCGGCATCGCCGAGAGTCCCGTCAATATTGAGTGCCGCGTCCGGCAGATTCTGCCGCTCGGCAGCCATCATATGATTCTCGCTGACGTTGTCGCCGTCACTGTAGACGCAGACGCGATCGATGACCGCGGTAAATTTCATCTGAACCGGACAGGTCTTGTGTCCTACTCCCACGGTGAATATTTTCTGCTTGAAAAAAAACTTGGCACATTCGGTTACAGCGTTGCCAAAAAAACTCCTGCCAAGAAAAAGAAGCGGAAACAACGCTGACGCATCATCCTTTCAGAATATACTTTTCACAAGAAAATATTTCCCTTCCGCCGCAGTGCATTCCCACGGAGGGTTTTGCTTTATAGGAACAACCTTTTCTATAAACAACGAGCGACACGCTTCGCGAGCTACTCTTATGTCAACAGAAAAAGAGAGACAGACGCCCTGTCGGCGTCTGCCTCTCTATGCTATTCTCTCCCAAACAGACCGTCTATCCAGCTGTCAAATTCCTCAACACTTACCGTCACCTGATCGATCGCTGCCGAGAGCTGATCGACGCTCTCAAGCAGCTCCTGCGTGCCGGAAACCGTCTGATTGATCGCATCCACATCAATCTCCTGCAGACGCTCTGCCGATGACTTTATAGCTGTGCTCATCTGTTTGACCTGACTGATAAACATCAGTCCCACCGCCAGCACGACCACAAGAACCGCTGCCAAAAGTCCTGTGATGATCTTCTGGAAACGGAGCTGCTTTTTGGCGAGCTCTGTCAATTCCTCCATAAGGCTCTCTCCTTTCCCGTCTTTTGCTGCAGCCTTAGTCTTCCTTCATATATTTGCTTGCAAACAACTCATCCTTTGCTACGCTGATCGCATTTTTCACACTGCCAGCCTCAAACGGATTGTGTACGTTCGCATGACGGAGCGTCTCCAGATAGCTCATGCTGCCGCCGCACTTACACAGCTTTAAGTAATCCTCCCATGCTGCCGCGTGATCCTCGTAATTCTTTTTCTTGAACTCCATCGCTCCCATCGTCGTGAGCGTATAGTTGATATAGTAGAACGGATATAAATAAATATGCAGCTTGTGATACCAATATCCGCCGCGGTCAAAGAAATCATCCGCATCGTATTTTCTCCACGGCATATATTTCTCCTCAAGCTTCTTCCACTCCAGCGTGCGCTCCTTCGGCGTCAGGGACGGATTTGCATAGCAGATATGCTGAAATTCATCGACTGCCACCCCAAACGGTACAAACGTCATCGCCTCCTGCAGATGTGCAAAACGGAACTTATCTGCATCCTCCCCGAAGAACTGCTCCGCATAAGGATAAGAAAACTGCTCCATCGACATCGAATGGATCTCCGCAATATCCGTAGACTCGGAGTAATATTCCATGACCGGCTGGTGACGCATCGCCATGTATCCGGCAAACGCATGGCCAAGCTCATGTGTGAGCACCTGCATATCAAAGATCGTCTGGTTAAAGCAGGAGAATACAAACGGAGACTGGTAACGCGCCAGATACGTCATGTATCCGGTCGACGCCTTTCCCGGCTTATTTTTTAGATCCATCAGCTCATGCTCGATCATAAAGTCGATAAACTCCCCTGTCTCCGGGCTGATCTCATGGTACATTTTTCTCGCCTGCTCCACCATAAAATCATCATCCCCTGCCGGAACTGCATTGCCGTCTGCAAACACGCGCGATTCATCATAGAATTTCAGCGTATCGATTCCAAGCCTTTTTCTCTGTGCCTCATACAGCTTCTCACAGAGCGGTACAATTTCCGTAAGCACCTGCTCGCGGAAGGACTCAACCTCCTTCTGTCCGTAGTCCGTACGTCCCTGCTGCATATAGCCGACCGGAATGAAGTTCTCATAGCCAAGATTTCTTCCCATCTCATTGCGGATTTTGATCAGTTCATCCCAGATCTCCTCCAGACGCTCCTCATTCTTATGATAAAAATCAGAGTACGCCTTCACCGCCGCCGCGCGGATGCTTCTGTCCTCATGCTCAAAATATTTCTGCACGCCATAAAGATTTAACGTCTTTCCATCAAACGGGATCTCCGCTGTCGCCATCATCTTCTGGTATTCATTCGTCAGCTTTGCCTCCTGCTGCATCAGCGGGATATTCGCCTCACAGAATATCTTTTTTTCCAGCTCCTTCTGCACGAAATACTGTTTGCCGTACTCCTTCTCAATGTCTGCCCGAAACGGACTGTTCAAAAGCGCCGCATCCATCGCCAGAAACTTTGGCGTGATCAAAGGCGTCTGCTCGTCGATGTACTCCTGCTCCTTCTCATAAAACTCGTCTCTCGTATCCAGGGTATTGCGGATAGAGGCGATCACGCACATCGTTGAGAAGTCCTTGGAAGCCTCCTCACTCTCCTTCATCAGCGCCTTTAATTCCTCATAAGAGCCTGCCTGCTTCATCCGCTCCGCCATCTGCTCTGCAAATGATCCGACTGCCGCAAAGTCCGGTCTCTGATACTCTAATGTACTAAATGTAAAATCACTCATCTCTTACCTCCTATTTTCCTATACTTTCTATGTATTATACAGAAAAAAATGCAGCTTTACAATCCTTCTCTTTCACTTCAGGTTCCATTTTCCGTTTCCCTACCTTTTTCACTGCCCCTATGCAATGCGTCATGCAACCTGCCTGCCAATCGCCCACACCTGCTTTATCTGACTGCCGATGCGGTCAAACGACCAGCTTTTTTTACTGCGCGCCACACAATTCGGATCGTTTACCAAAAACCCTTCCTTGTTATAATCATAAATGACAATAAAATGCCCTGCCGCCGTAAAATCTCTCGGACGCACAGCGCAGATCAGCACCTGTCCGTTATCCAGACACGCCTTCCATGACGCCTCATTTAACGCCGGCCGCTCCACATTCAGACCATAACGGGGCGGCACATCCTCGATCAGCGCCCAAAGCGTTCCCGTCCCCTTCATATAGTAGCCGTTTTCCATGCTGTATTCCGCGATCACATCCGGTGTCAAAGAGGAATCCCCGGTAAGCTCATAAAGCGCCATCGACAGACAGGTTGGCCCGCAGCCGGCTAAGCCGATATTGCTGTCATCACCATAGGACTGATAGCCCCAACGCGGGTCCCACTGCAAAAACAGCGGATGCTCCTGCCTGCGCTCACTCTCTGTCAAGCCGCCCGATACGCTGCCGTCCGCTTCCAAATACCCCAGCACAAAATCTGCCATCTCAGGGTTATTTGCCAGTGCCTCAAGCATATTCGGGGGATAAGCTTCCTGCTGCTTTAAGACCTCGCGAATCTGTCCGTTTTCCTCTGCCAGCTCCTCCAGACGCTCCAAGACCTCCTCCCCAGAACGCTTCAGAGGCTTGTCTACCATATCAAGTCCGACCTTCTGCACATAATCTCCGCTCTCTGTCTCATCTTGTTCCGCGCTCATATTCCGATCGGCTTCATGAGGCATGACTTCCGCTTCCTGTGCGAAAACCTCCTTATTTTTTCCAAGCTGCAGCTTAATGTTCCAAATTAAAAACGCGATCGATCCTATCATCACACATTGCAGTGCGAAAAATGCAAGGCGCCGTCTCCTTTTTTTCTGCTGTCTGAGACGCTTCTGCTGCAAACGCCGCCTTTTCTCCTCCCCTGTCATCCTCGTACTCTGCTCCCTTGTGCCACGTTTCATAATCTTCCCTCTCCTCACCTTTCTCACATCCATACTGCACAGCACCTGCGTCCGGCTGCGCGGGCAGCCTCTGCCCTTCATGGCAGACAAGCTCCATTCCGCCGCAGTGCGATCCCCCGGAGGGTTTTGCTTTATAGGGGACGAAGGTTCCTATAAAGCGGCAAAATGGACGCTGTTCCTATCTTAAACAGCATCCATTTCAAAAGTTTAACCATTCTATTAAAAATCATTTTGCGCTTTCTTAAGCTTTTCTTAACTCATCGCCTGCCAAAGGACGCTGCCGCTCCGTCCGCCATATTTACGGCATCATAGGACTCATTGATATAATAGCCCATGTAATTTGTGTCATAAGCCTCTGTTGCCTGCTCCGTCCCCTCTGCGATCACAGATTCATTATGAAGCACAAGGCAGACGAAGTCCTCCTTTGTATAGGTCTCATCCTTCTTGATACCCTGATATAGTCCGGCAAGCTCCTCCTCCGTCTTCCCATATACTCCAAGATATGTCATAAGATAAGATTCCGCAAGCTCGGCACGGTATGCGTCATACGTTCCTGTCACATAATGATCCTCATGTACCGCATCGTCCTCATACCAGATAAAGGTGCCGTCCGCCTCCAGATAAATAACCGAGCCGTCTCCCATGACATAAGAATTTCCGGCAAACGGATTTTCTTCGTTTGTCTCGTGCGTCTCCGTCTCCTGTGTGCTCTCCGTGACTTCCTCCTCCGGCAGCTTTTCGTCGTTATTCGCCAGTGTTCCCTCCGACTCCCCCGGAACACCGTACAGCTCCTCCATCGTCTGATACCACTCGCTGTTGAACTGCTCCATTCCTACCCGAACCGTCATCATGACCGTCATCAGCAAGACAATCCCATAGATAATTCCCACATAGGAGGTAATGATTCCCGCAATCGCCATTCCCATCTTACTCTCATGCTTTACCAAAGAAACGATTCCCAAAATCGCTCCGGGAATGCCGAATAAAAGTCCTCCGTACATACAGCAGAGTACGATTGAGAGGATTCCAAGCACCAACGAGGCGATGGCAAATCCCTTCCGCTCCGGTCCCTGCTGCCCATATGGCGGCTGATACTGCTGATTCCAATTATTCTCCTGCATGATTCTCCTCCTTTCTCTCTGTCCGCTTTGCGTGATACCAAAGCAGTACAAAGGCTCCCGCAAATAACAGTGCCGAAAAGCCGATCCCCGCGGCTGTCGGCTGGTAGGCAAAGTCAAGCCATCCTGTCTCCTGCCGCACAACTGCCGCGACATTGGCTGCTATGTGACCAAGAACCGGCGCATACAGCCTTCCCGTCGTCTGCATCAGATATGCCAGAAGCAGTCCAAGGATCCCCGCATACAAAAACTGCACCAGATTCACATGCATGACGCCAAACAATACCGCAGACAAAATAAGCGCGGACAGATTCCCAAAAAGCATCCGCAGACGCTTCCATACAACACCGCGGTACAAAAGCTCCTCCGCAAACGGAATGATCAGACAGGAGCCGAGCAGCTCATAGAGCACCGTTCCTGCAAAAAAAGAACTGTTTGCCTCCCCAAAGCCGGCAGACACCTTGATCAACGGCGTCATCGCGATCACATTATTGACTGCCATCCCAAGCATCGCCCCTGCACCAAGCGAGCAGACGATATTCCGGATCGTCTGTGCGCGCGTCTGTTCATCTACTCCGTATACAACCGTCTCAAGCTGTCTGTCCGCGCGGTAAAACGACAGGATTGTCGGTATCGTACCTGCCGCGCAGATCAGCTGACGCAGCATATAGGTCTGTTTCTCTCCTCCGAGAAACATTGTCACAAAAAAGTATATCACACTGGAAACAACATAGTAAATCCCGATCGGATAAATTACCTGCCAGATTTTATACGCACCTGTTTTTTTCAATATAGTTCTCCACTTCCTCAATTCCCGCAAAAACTGCTTCTGCTCCCGCTGCAAGCAGCTCCTGCTCTGTTCCAAATCCATAGCTCACTCCGATACATGCAATGCCGAACGCCTTTGCTCCCGCTGCATCATATTTTGTATCTCCGATCAGGCACATCTGCTCTTTTCCGATCGCAAGATGCGCCATTCTGCGCTCAAGCTCCTCCAGCACCTCCTGCTTTGTGCTGATGCTGCCGTCCAGCGTCGAGCCGACAACCTCATGAAAATATCGCAGCAAATCAAAATGCTTTAAAATGCGTCTGCACGCAGCCTCCGGCTTTGAGGAGGCAAGCGCCAGCACATAGCCCTTTTCCCAGAGAGAGCGGATCACCTTTTCCACTCCCTCATACAGACAGCACTCAAAAATCCCCTTCACGTCAAACCGCTCTCTGTACTTCTCGACCGCCTCCCATGCCTCCTGCCCTGTCATCCCGTATTTTTCCTGAAAGACAGGCTCCAAGGGCGGACCGATAAAGCACAGCAACTTCTTTAAATCAGGCTCATCAACGCCATATGCCTTTAACGCATACTGCACGCATTTTGTAATGCCCTCCTCGGAATTGATGATCGTTCCGTCCAGATCAAATAAAATCGCTCTCATGACCGCTTCGTTCCTTTCGTATCACGATTTCCGATGTGCAGACGATTTAAGGCACATTCCTTGCCCTTCACCTCTGCGCTGACAGTCTCGCCCTCCTTCAGCAGATAGATCGCCGCAAGAGCGTCTCCCGTACCAAGACGCATTCCCCGCACACCGGCTGCCCCCTTCTTCTTCTCCGGTATGGAAGCCGCCTCAATGCGCAGGAAAAAGTCCTTCTCCGACTGCATCACAATCGTCTCATTTCCCTCCATACAGCCGACAAAGAGCAGTTCATCGCCCTCATTGAGCTTTGTCGCCGCCGTTGTGCGCTTTGCCACGTCAAACTCACTGCCGTCCACAACCTTAAGCATGGACGCCTTCGTGCCGAAGATCACCTTTGAGGAACAAAGAGCCCCAAGATTCCGAATAAAGATAAAGTTTTCCTCGCTGCTGTTATAATTGCTCAGATTATCGATCGGCGTTCCCTTATCGCGAAACTTTCCAAACGGGATGTCGAGCACCTTTAGCAAATGCATCTGACCCGTATTTGTAAAAATACATATCTTATCCGTATTCTTACAGGTGATCACATAACGGTTCTCTGCATCTGCCGCCTCCTTATTTCTCTCATAGACCGCCACATCAATTGTCTTGGCATATCCGAATCGATCCATCAAAAAGACCACGTCCGTCTCCTCGATCTTCTTCTCCTCCAGCACGACCTCTTTGAGATTGTCGATCACCGTCCGACGCGGCGCGCCATACTCCTTTTTGTACCCTTCCAGCTCCCGGATGATCACCTTCGCCATAACAGCGCGGCTGTTTAAAATCTCCTCATACCTCGCGATATTGGCAAGCGTCTTTTCATGCTCCTTCATCAGCGCCTCGATCTCAAGACCGATCAGCTTATACAGGCGCATTTCCAAAATTGCATCTGCCTGACGCTCTGTAAAACGAAGCTGCGCGGCTTCCTTTTTTGACTCGGCAGACTTAAAGCGGATGCCCTCCGTGATCCCTGCCGTCAGACATGCCCTTGCCTCCTTCACATTCGTACTTCCGCGCAAAATCTCGATGATCAGATCGATCACATCGCACGCACGGATAAGTCCCTCCTGGATCTCCCGGCGCTCAAGCTCCTTTGCCAGCAGCGTTTGATATTTGCGTGTCGCCAGCTCATATTGAAAATCCACATGGTGACGGATGATCGGCACAATTCCCATTGTCTCCGGTCTTCCGTCTGCCACGGCGAGCATATTCACACCAAAGGTGTCCTCAAGCTTTGTTTTTTTATAAAGGAGGTTCTTCAGATTCTCGGCGTCTGCACCGCGCCGCATCTCGATGACAATGCGGATGCCCTCCTTTGACGACTGGTTCGTAATATCTACAATATCACTCGTCTTTTTCGTCTCCACCAAGCTGTAGACGTCATTTAAAAATTTACCGATATTCGCCCCGATCATCGTATACGGAATCTCCGTGATCACAAGACGGTCCTTGCCGCCCTTACCGTGCTCGATTTCCACCTTGCCGCGGAGCTTGATCTTACCCATGCCGGTAGCATAAATGGCAAGCAGATCATCCTGATTTGCCACGATGCCTCCCGTCGGAAAATCAGGACCCGGAATATACTGCATCATCTGCTCCGTGTTAATGTCAGGATTCTTCATGTAAGCGATGACGCCGTCAATCACCTCCGTGAAATTATGCGGCGGAATACTCGTCGTCATCCCGACTGCAATCCCCTCCGCCCCGTTTAGCAGAAGATTCGGCACTTTTACGGGAAGTACCAAAGGCTCTTTCTCCGTCTCGTCGAAATTCGGCACAAAATCGACGACGTCCTTATCCAGATCGGCGAGATATGCCTCCTGCGTAATTTTCTTTAACCGTGCCTCGGTATATCGCATCGCCGCCGCGCCGTCGCCCTCGATCGATCCGAAATTACCGTGTCCGTCCACGAGCGGCAGTCCCATCTTAAACTCCTGCGCCATGACAACAAGCGCCCCGTAGATCGAGCTGTCGCCATGCGGATGATACTTACCCATCGTATCGCCGACAATACGCGCGCTCTTACGGTACGGCTTATCATAACGAATCCCAAGCTCATACATATCGTAAAGCGTACGTCTTTGCACCGGCTTTAGCCCGTCCCTCACATCCGGCAGCGCGCGCGCCACGATCACGCTCATTGCATAGTCGATATAAGATTTCTGCATTAACTCAGAATATTCCGTCCGAATAATCTGTTCTTCCTCTCTCATACTTCTGCTCCCTTTCTATCTCTCCGCACCAGACTGCCGCTATATATCAAGCTGCGCGTCTGTCGCATGCTCATAGATAAATGTTTTTCTCGGAGGCACGTCGTTGCCCATCAAAAGCTCAGTAATATCAGACGCCATACGGCCGTCCTCGATCTCAATCCTCTTTAGCATACGCCGTTTCGGGTCGAGTGTTGTCTCCCAAAGCTGCTCTGCATCCATCTCTCCAAGACCCTTATAGCGCTGCAGTGTAAAGCTTCCTTTGTGTGTGCGCCGATAGCGCTCCAGCGCCGCATCATCATAGAGATACTCCTCCTCACCCCTTCCCGGAATCGCCTTATAAAGAGGCGGCATTGCAACATAGACATGCCCCTCATAAATAAGCTCCGGCATAAAGCGGTAAAACAGTGTCAAAAGCAGCGTGGAAATATGCGCGCCGTCGACATCGGCATCTGCCATAATGATGATCTTGTCATAGCGAAGCTTCGTAATATCAAAATCATTGCCGTACCCCTCCGAAAATCCGCAGCCGAATGCATTGATCATCGTCTTGATCTCGGCATTGGCAAGGACTTTGTCGATACTCGCCTTCTCTACATTCAAAATCTTTCCGCGAATCGGGAGGATCGCCTGAAAGCTTCTGTCTCTCGCCGTCTTGGCTGAGCCGCCCGCTGAATCTCCCTCCACGATAAAAATCTCACAGACGGAAGCATCCCTGCTCTCACAATTTGCCAGCTTACCGTTGGAATCAAAGGAAAACTTCTGCTTTGTCAAAAGATTTGTCTTTGCCCGCTCCTCCGACTTGCGGATTTTCGCCGCCTTCTCGGCACAGGAGATGACTGTTTTTAACGTATCGAGATTTTTATCGAAATAAAGCTGTATCTCATCTCCCGTGACCTTCGCCGTCACACGCGAGGCATCCTGATTGTCAAGCTTCGTCTTTGTCTGTCCCTCGAACCTCGGATCCGGATGCTTGATCGAAACGACAGCCGTCAGCCCATTTCTTACGTCAGCTCCCGTAAAATTCGCGTCCTTTTCCTTTAGGATGCCAAGCTCTCTGGCATAGGAATTGATCACGGTCGTAAACACCGTCTTAAAACCTGTGATATGCGTACCGCCCTCCGCATTAAAAATATTGTTGCAAAATCCAAGGATATTCTCATGAAACTCGTTGGTATACTGAAATGCCGCCTCCACTGTAATGCCCTCTGCTTCTCCCTTAAAATAGATGACATCGTGAAGAACCTCGCTGTTCTTATTAATATCCTTGACAAATCCCTGAATCCCCTCATTTTCATGGTAGACGATCTGCTCCGGTTGCTCGCCCCTGCGATCCTCATAAATAATCGTAAGCGCGGGATTTAAGTAAGCCGTCTCGTGCAGACGACTCTTGACTTCATCCTCCTTAAATCTTGTCTTTTCAAAAATCTCGGGATCAGGCAGAAAGTTGACCTTCGTTCCCGTCTTTTTCGTCCTTCCAAGCTTCGGCAGCAAGCCGTTTTCCAGCTCCACGACAGGAACGCCTCGCTCATAGCGGTCATGATGCACATACCCCTCGCGGCTGATCTCCACATCCAGATACGTCGAGAGCGCATTAACGACAGAGGAACCCACTCCGTGCAGACCTCCGCTCGTCTTGTATGCGGAATCATCGAATTTCCCGCCCGCATGGAGCGTCGTGTAGACAATCCGCGCCGCGGAAACGCCCTTCGCGTGCATCCCGATCGGAACGCCCCGCCCGTTATCCTCCACGGTACAGGAACCGTCTGCCTCCAGCGTCACATAGATCGTATCGCAAGCCCCTGCCAAATGCTCGTCCACCGCATTATCTACAATCTCATAGATCAAATGATTCAGCCCCTTCCTCGACACGCTTCCGATATACATACCGGGTCTTTTCCTGACGGCTTCCAATCCCTCCAATACGGAAATACTGCTCTCGTCGTAAGCTGCTGTCTTTGCCATTTCTTAAAACCTCGTCTTTCTGCTCAAAATGCGTCTTTTGCTACTATACCATACTTTTCCACTGATATGCAAGCAATTTAGAACATATGTTTTGCCATGAGACACTCCTCCCGTAGCCGACTGCGTCTGCAGCATCTGTCGATCCGCCGCAACGCGATCCCTACCGTCCGTTTTATCCGATCTGAAACAGGAAATTTCCTAATTTAAAACGAAAAAATACGCGGAAGCGAATTTTCCTGCACTTCCACGCACATCTCCTGTCTCTCCCGGCAAATACGCTATTGCCGCTCCTCTACATACTGCATATGCGAAATTACCATCATAGCAATTTTAAAAGTCATCGCATCGTCAAATCTGCGAATATCAAGCCCGATAATCTTCTGTAAACGTTCCAGACGGTATACCAGTGTATTCCTGTGTACATAAAGCTGCCGCGCCGTCTCCGAGATATTCAGATTATTTTCAAAAAATTTCTGAATCGTCGTTGTCGTCTCCTCCTGAAATACATCCGGTATCTCATCCCCGAATACCTCATGGATAAACATCTCACACAGCGACATCGGAAGCTGATAGATCAAACGCCCAATGCCAAGATAGCGGTAAGCGACCGTCTCCTTCTCCGCGTAGAAAATCCTGCCGACCTCAAGCGCCATCTTTGCCTCCTGATAAGACCTTGCAATATCCTGTAGATTCGTCACGCGGTTTCCATATCCCACGCGTGCGCGCACCATCGCCTCTGTATGCATGTTATCCACGATCATGGCCGCCAGCGCATCAAGCTTTTCATCATCCTGCAGCTCCTCCGTGTCCTTGATCAGTATGATGCTCTGCTCGTCCACCTCTGTGACAAAATCCTTCGCCCTTGTCATAAAAAGGTTCTTTACCAGCTCCATCGCGGCAGAATCCTTGCTGTTTTCCAGATCGATGACAAATACCACGCGCTCTGTCTGCTCGATATGAAGCTTCTTCGCTTTGTTATACATATCTACCACAAGCATATTTCCGAGAAGAATATTCTGCATAAAATTATTGCGGTCAAACTGCTCCATATACGCCGACACCAGATTGCGGATCTGGCACACCGCCAAGCGTCCCACCATATATGCATCCTCCGCAGGGGAGCGCGTCAAAAGAACATATTCCAACTCTCCGTCTACCATCACCTTAAAAAAATGACAACCGGAAAGCATCTGACTCTCCGCCATAGAGTCGGCAAAAGAAACAACCGCAGCCTCCATATCCTGATCCGGCTGAAACGTCGCGGCTATCTGCTTTCCCTTTTCCGTGTAAACTGCCAGATCCATTTTGGAAATTTCCTGTATTTCTTCTAACGCTACCTGAATCCTGTGATTTGAAATCATTTCTCCTACCTTTCTATCCCTGCGTCACACGCATAAAAACTGGGTACAGCCGCACCCAGTTTTTGTCTATACCTGTTTTTATTTTACTGAATTAATTTGTGATTGTCAATTCAGTTTCTTTGTCAAATACATGAATCTTTTCCGGATCCATTGCGAGCTTGATATGATCTCCCATGCGTGCAGTCGTTCTTGAGTCAACCTTTGCAGTCATTGCGCCGCCCGCTACGTTAAAGTATAACAAAACCTCTGATCCTAAAAGCTCATATCCGGTCACCTCTGTCTCAAAGGAAGCATCCTTGTGTGCCTCGATCTCGATCTGGGAATCGCCGATATCCTCCGGTCTGATACCCATTACAACCGTCTTTCCGTTGTAGCCGCCGTCTGCCAGCTTCTTAGCTTTTGCAGGAGGCAGTGTGATCGTTGTATTCTCAAAGGTAAGCGTTACCTTCTCTCCCTCTACCTTACATGCTGCATCCACAAAGTTCATCTGCGGAGAGCCGATAAATCCGGCAACAAATAAATTATTTGGTTCATTGTACAGCTTCTGCGGAGAATCTACCTGCATGATCACGCCGTCCTTTAATACGACGATTCTTGTACCTAATGTCATAGCCTCCGTCTGATCATGTGTAACGTAGATGATCGTTGCTTTCAGTCTGTTATGCAGGGAAGCGATCTCGGAACGCATCTGCACACGCAGCTTTGCATCCAGGTTGGATAACGGCTCATCCATCAGGAATACCTTCGGATTACGGACGATCGCACGTCCCATCGCAACACGCTGTCTCTGACCTCCGGAAAGAGCCTTCGGCTTACGATCCAAAAGCTTCTCAAGGTCAAGGATTTTCGCAGCCTCCTCTACCTTTTTCTTGATCTCGTCCTTTGGAACCTTTCTTAATTTCAGACCAAACGCCATATTGTCAAATACGGTCATATGCGGATAAAGCGCGTAGTTCTGGAATACCATCGCAATATCCCTGTCCTTCGGCTCAACATCATTCATCAGCTTGCCGTCGATATAAAACTCACCGGAAGAAATCTCCTCCAAGCCTGCGATCATACGAAGCGTCGTAGACTTACCGCATCCTGACGGTCCTACGAAAATAATAAATTCCTGATCCTCCACCTCAAGGTTGAAATTCTTAACTGCCTCAAAGCCGTTTGGATAAACCTTGCAGATATCTTTCATTGATAAGCTTGCCATTGGTGTATGTACCTCCTAAAAAATCCTTACGTTTTTGTTATATTTACTATACAAAAAAAATTAAAAAAACACCATAGACCGGCTACACAAAGAAATTCCGCAATTCTTGTACAATCTCACAGTCATTGAGATTGTTTCCAAAAGCGTTCGTCAAAGTGACAGTTTTTGTCAAAAAAGGGAAGCAGGTTGACGAAAAACCCGGGCTGCGCCTCTGCGATCTCCCATAGGCCGCTTATGCATTCCCGCCGTCAATCTCCCTCTGCTTTCGCTGCAATAAGCCGCTGATTTATTTTTATCACATGAAAATCTAACGGCAAAAAGAGGATTCCAAACGTGCGCATGCACATTTGGAAATCCTCTTTGATACCGACCGTTTTTCACAGTCATTTTAATAAATTACTGCAGCAGCGCAAGAACACCCTGTGTTGCCTGATTTGCCTGTGCAAGCATTGACTGACCTGCCTGTGCAAGGATGTTGTTCTTGCTGTATTCTACCATTGCTTCTGCCATGTCAGTGTCACGGATGCGGGACTCGGATGCCGTTGTATTCTCCACTACGTTGTCAAGGTTTGCGATCGTGTGCTCTAAGCGGTTCTGTACTGCACCGAGTGCCGAACGCTGCTCGGAAACCTTTGCCAATGCGTCAGAGATCGCGTCAACCGCATAGGTTGCGGCTGCTCCTGTATCATCTGCGATGTTTAAGCCCTTGATTCCAAGATAAGCGGAATCCATAGCGTTGACATCAACGATGATCTTATTTGTCATATCTGCATCTGCGCCGACCTGAAGGTTGAAGGAAAGCTTCTGGGAAACATCTGCGTAGCCCTTGTCAATGGTGAACTCTACTTTACCATTCGCCGGATTACCATGCGTAACTACTGCCTTATCACCATCCGCATTGGATACACCGATATTATTTGCTTTCTCTAACTCATCCTCCATCAGATTATACGCTTTATCCGCTGTAATAATAGAGGAATTAACATCAGAAATGCCATCTGTATTAGCATCTGCTCCCATTCCGACTAGTTTTGTTCCATCAGCAAATTCAACCGTACTTGTATCCTTAATCTTCTGCTTCAGCTGTGCTAAATCTGCCAGCTTAACTTCTCCCTTATCCCAATCTGTTTTACCAGTATCAGCAACAATTTTATACTGCTTTCCGTCAATGGTAACTGTATCGTTGACCTTTGTTACAGCTGCATCGAATTTCTTATCTATATCAGCTTTAAGAGAACCAACAGTATAACCCTTTCCACCAATCGTTACAGACTGACCGCTCTTTAATTCATCTACAATAAAGGTCGCTCTGTCAAGAGTTTCTGTCATTGTTCCCTTTAATCCGGCATCATGTGCCTTCATGTACTCCTTGACAGTCGTTCCGTCTCCCTTAAGCAGATAGCTCTCGTTGAACTTTGTGGTCTCTGCCACACGATCGATCTCTGTTGTCAACTGTGCGATCTCGTTCTGAAGCGCCTGACGGTCTCCTACAGAGTTTGTTCCGTTGGATGCCTGTACTGCAAGCTCATTCATACGCTGCAGCATGGAATGCACCTCTGTCAAAGCTCCCTCTGCCGTCTGCACTGCGGAAACACCGTCCTGTGCGTTTGTCGATGCACGGTCAAGTCCGCGGATCTGCTTTCTCATCTTCTCAGAGATCGTCAGACCTGCTGCGTCGTCTGCCGCACGATTGATCCTGTAGCCGGAAGCCAACTTCTCCGAGGACTTTGCCTGCTGACCTGTCGTGATGCCGAGCATTCTGTTTGCATTCATTGCTGTTAAATTGTGTTGTACTACCATATCCTTTTACCTCCGTGTGATAAACAACG
>URJS01000056.1 GCA_900548205.1 uncultured Roseburia sp.
GCCCTGTATGCAAAAATCTCATCCTTTATGCATTGTGTTTCCGAGACTACTCTCCATCAATGTCACGCCGATCGCCATCGAAAGCTCCTTCGCAAGAGCGCCAAAGCTTTCTGCAAAGGCATCGTCCGCCGCAATCGCCTCTGCCTGCCACTCTGCCGTCGGACGATCATAAATCCGATAGCCATTACTCCACATCTCAGGAAAGAGCGCAATATCTGCCCCCCTTTTCTTTGCCTGCCTACAGGCATCGATTCCCTTTTCCAGATTCTCTCCTAAAGAATCGCCCGGCGCAATCTGAAGCAGCGCAATATTAAGCATCTCCATTTTCTATACCCCCTTTCACACTTAACATTTGTTTTGCAATATGCTAAAATTCATTTGTAGTCATTAACAATTTGACGTCCGCTGTTGATACCATAAATACAAAAGAATGCGAAATTGCAGCCTCTTATGAGCTTGTCGTACGAAGTAATATAGCTGCTGCAATTAAAACTGCCTATGATGCATATTTTGATGCCTTTACAAAATCACCTGCAATCTTCTACTAATTCAAAAAGGAGAGCCCTCTACGGCTCTCTTTTTCCGATATTCCCTAAAATAAAACCAGCTATCACGCATAAGACAAAAAACAATATTATTTTCGATAAATCTCCACTGCTTAATCCACGCTCCAATAAGAAAAAACCTAAAAATGCACCTATCATAAGCGCAGCAATAAGCTTAATAATTTCAATTTTTCTCATTTCTTCACGCTTCGCCAGAGAAAGCTATACACAATGATATTCTTTCTTTGAGTAACCGTTTCCTCTACCCCTTGTTGCTTTACAGAATGCATCTGATCTGTTCCACTATCCAAGCAGCAGCTGCACACAGCCATACATGCCCGCGTCATTTCCAAGTCCCGCCAATGCAAATCTTGTCTCCCTGCATGCCGGGAACGCCGCCTCTTTATAATATTTCTGCACGCGCTCGGTCAAAATCTCCCCCGCCTTTGATACGCCGCCGCCAATTACGATAACTTCTGGATTCACCACGCACGCAATATTTGAAAGCGCTGCGCCCAAAATTTTGCAGACCTCGTCCACAAGCTCAAGCGCGACTGCATCCTTTGCCTTTGCCTCATCAAAAATGTCACGCGCCGTCAGCGGCTCATGATTTCTAAGTGCGGTTTCCCGTGCATCTGCCGCAAGCTTTTTCTTTGCGAGGCGAACGATCCCTGTTGCAGAGGTATATTGCTCCAGACATCCGCGGCGTCCGCAGTTACAGGTCTCCTGTTCTGCCGGATCGATCGTAATATGACCAATCTCACCGCCCGCTCCGTCAAAACCTGCCACGATTTTTCCGTCCACAATGATCCCGCCGCCAACGCCCGTGCCAAGCGTCACCATGATAACGTCCTTACAGCCCTTTGCACCTCCCTGCCACATCTCACCAAGCGCAGCTACATTTGCATCGTTCCCCGCCTTGACCGCAAGTCCTGTCAGACTGCCAAGCTCTGCCTCCACATCTACCGTTCCCCAGCCGACATTGACACAGCCGCTCACAACGCCCTGACTGTTGACAGGCCCCGGAACGCCGACACCGATTCCCTGCACATCATCCTTTCCAATCCCTTCCTTGGCAAGCTTAGCCTCCGCAGCTGCCGCCACATCAGAAAGAATGCCGGCTCCCCGATTTTCCTTGTTTGTGGGGATCTCCCATTTATCCAGAAGTCTGCCGCTTGTATCAAACAGCCCTATCTTACAGGTCGTTCCCCCAATATCTACTCCAAACGCATATTTCTTCATCTTCCCAGCTCCTGTTCTTTTTTCTTATCACACATCTGTCATGATGATTTTATGATAACGTGTTATGCTCCTTCTGTCAATTCTGCGGCAGACTGCCGTCCGTCATCCCTGCCTCCGCGTCTTCCTCCGGGCTCTCTGCTTCATCACCCTCCGGCACGGAAATCGGAGCCTCTCCCCCTTCCGGCACGGCCTCCCCCGGAGGCTCTGCTTCATCACCCTCCGGTGTCTGCGGATCAGTCTGCTCCAAAAAGTCGTCTGACATCTGCGCATACGGAAGAAAGTCCAACGGCTCCTTCCCCTTATGCGCCTGCTCCATAAAGCTCTGCCAGATTTCTCCCGGATATGTATAGCCCATCAATCCCTCCAGCTTTCGCGGCATATCGTATCCTACCCAGACACTCGTCGTGTAATATCTCGTATATCCCGCAAACCAGCCGTCCTTTTGATCATTTGTCGTTCCCGTTTTTCCGGCGCACGGCATATCCTTAAGCCCCAGACCTTTTCCAGTACCGTTTTTGAATACGCCCGTCAAAACGTCCGTCATCATACGCGCTGCGTTCTGTCTGTAAACCTGCTTTTCCTCCTGCGCAGAAACGTATACCTCATTTCCGGAGGCATCCAGAATCCTTACAATGCAGGTGGGCACACGATATTTTCCGTCATTGGCGATCGCCGCATAGCCAGCCGCCATCTCAAGCGCCGACACACCGTTTGTAAAACCGCCGAGCGCTGCCGCCGGGCGATAATCCTGTGCATCCAGCCTTGCAAAATTCATCTCCTTTAAATAGGAAAGCCCCTTCTCCGGCGACAACTGCTCCAGCATTCTCCACGCGATCGTGTTGATCGATTTCTCAACTGCCGTACGAACGGTGGTCTCGCCAATATAAGCGCCGTTTGCGTTTCTCGGTCCATCCTCAATCGGCTCGTCCACAACCACACTCTCCGGCGTATAATTCTGCTCAAACAGCGGCGTATACACAATTAGCGGCTTGATCGCGCTGCCCGGCTGGCGGAAGCTCTGATATGCACGGTTTAACGTATATCCGGCAAAATCCTGTTTCCGTCCTCCTACCATCGCCTGCACAAAGCCTGTTTCATTATTGATGCACACCGCAGACGCCTGCAATTCATAAACGCCCTCCTCGTTGACGTCCGAAAAGCGGGAAAGCGCATCATCAACCGTCTGCTGAAGCTCCTCCTGAAGCGCAAGATCAAACGATGTATAAATCTGGTAGCCGCCCGTGTAAAGCTTCTGCTGACACTCTGCATAGAGCGCATCATAGCTTTCATCATATGCTGCCCGCTCCTGCTCGGTAGCGAAGGAATACCGGAATACAAATCCGCTCTGCTCCATCAGCGCCCGTGTCGCGCAGTAATACGCATATGTCTCCACATAGTCATTCTTCTCCGCAACCTCGGCGCGCTCTAGGATCATCTCCTCCGTGGCGGCAGAAATATACTCACTCTCCGAGAGTTTCCCGTCCTCCGCCATATTTTCCAGAATCCGATTCCGGCGCGCAAGCGCATTCTCCATATTAGTCAGCGGATCATAAAGTGTCGGATTATTTGGAATCGCACATAAAAAAGCAATCTGCGACAGACTCAGTTCCTCCACGCTCCGGCTAAAATAGCCCCTGCTCGCCGACTGGATGCCGTAATACCCATGCCCGAAATAAATATTGTTCAGATAAAACTCTATGATCTCATTCTTTGTATATTTCTTCTCCAGCGCCCGCGCAATAAAAATTTCTTCCACCTTTCTCTGCCACGTTTTCTCCTGCGAAATAAAAATATTACGCGCCAGCTGCATCGTGATCGTGCTTCCCCCCTGCGTGACCCTTCCATTCTCAAGCATCGCCTTAAACGCCCGCAAAAGCGCACGGTAGTCAACCCCGTCATGGTGGTAAAACTTTTTGTCCTCGATGCTGACGATCGCATCCACTGCATCCGCCGGGAGCTCCTCGTACATCAGGTAGTACGATTCCTTTGTACCCTTTAAGGTGGAAATAACGCTCCCGTCGGCGGCATACACAAGGCTCGTCTGACTGCCGCGAAAGGTCTCTGTCGAAGACTCACGCACCAGCTTTTCCGCCTCCGTCTTAAGCGCGCGCACCTCCGGTCCGTAGGTACTGTACAGGTAGTATACACCGCCCGCCATCAGCAGCAAAAAGAGCGCGAGCTGTATTTTGAAGAAAATGCGGAATTTACGAAATTTTTTATGCTTATGCTTTTTCTTTTTTTCTGTCAACAGACACACCTCTTTCCCTAATTTCCTATGTCAATTTTATAATAATCAATACCAAGCTCACATAAAAGCAGCTCCTCACGCCTCTGACAGGTAAACAAAAGCACCTGATCGCCAAGACTCGCAAGCACCCGCAGCGTCTGTGCAAGCCGCTGATCATCATACATGACAAACGCATCGTCCAAAAAAACAGGCATTGCCTCCTCACGCGTCACAACCCGCCCCGCCGCAAGACGCAGCGCCAGATAAAACTGCTCCAGTGTGCCGCGGCTTAACGCCTCCGGCGTCACCTCTTTTCCCTCCGTCTTTGCCCATAGAACGCCGCTCTCATCCACACGGACGCTGTCATAAGCGCCTCCCGTGAACGCAGAAACAAGGCGCGATACCTCACTGTTTAAGGTATCGCCCGCCTCCTCGTAAAACTCCTCGCGTGAAAGAGTAAAAATCTCATATGCCGCAAGCTCTGCCGCAGCTATCTCACGCTGCAGCTCACGCTCCGCATCTCCCGGTACTTCAAGCTCCTTAAGCTGCTCTCCGATATTATAGAAACGTGTTTCCTTCTCCGCAAGAGACTCCTCCAGCAGCAAAAGCAGTTCCTCCGCCGGCTGCACCTGCGCCGCCTGCTGTGGCTCCTCTGCCGGCTGTACCGTTTCCCCTGCCTGCTCCCTTCGCTGTTCTCTCCTGCGGCAGACAACAGCATACACAAAAAGAAAAAAGGCAAGAAACCCAAGCGCACCTGCCCCAAAGGGCAGGAGGGACCCCGCAGCCGGAAGGCTTCGCCCAATCAACAGCAGCAGCACCATCCCCGCAAGCAGTCCGCACGCCGCCAAAAACAATTTCCCGCTGCGTTCCTGCCGGGACAGCGGATCCGTCTGCTCCGGCAGTCGAATAACCTGCCCTGGCTCTGACACCGGTTCTTTCGGAAGCTTCCCCCGTGCATCGTTTAAATCCTCCTGCAGCTTTTGGTAATCCCGCGCAAGCCATTCCTGCTCCGCGCGAAGCGCCCGGATACGTTCTTCCCGCTCCTCCTGCAGATTTTTTTGCTCTGCTGCAAGCTTACGTTTCTTTTCCCGCAGCTTCTCCACCGCCTGCGTCACCCGAAAGCCCGCATTGCCGCTCTCCGCCGCATCAGATAAATATTCTGCCAGCGCATCGGAAAGCTCCTTTCCCGTCGCTGCTCCCGACTGGGGAATATCACAGGTATTTACAAAGGTTTCCTTATGTATGCCGCCAAGCAGCATGGTAAGATCGCCGTAGGCAACCGAAAGCTCCTCGCCATCCGCCTCATTTCGCAAAATCTCCCGTTTTTCTCTATGATAAAAATTCCGCTCCAGATAAAACGGACGTCCGCCGACCGCAAAGCGGAGCGCACCGCTGTAATATGCCGGCGCATGCCACGGCTCATAGCGGCGGTAGCCGCTCACCGCGCTTCCCCTGCCTCTGCCCTTTTCCATACCAAACAGCATGGCAGTCAAAAAATCGTGCAGCGTTGTTTTTCCCGCCTCATTTGCTCCATAGATAACATTGATCCCCGGAGCAAATGTTATCTTTTTATTCATCAGCTTTCCAAAACTAAAAATCTCTGCTTCCCTTATCTGCATCTGTTCTCTGTCTCCAAACTCCCGCCGGATTGATCCGGCGCAGCGCCGCCCTACAGCTCATAGCCCAAAAGCGCGTTTACACCGTAGGCAAGCGCCCGCTCCGTCAGCTCATCCGTTCCCTGCCGCTGCATCCTTCTGATATAAGCGCCGAGAATCGAATCCTCATGCTCCTCCAAAAGCCTGTCATAATCATGCGCAGGCTTAAGCTCTTCTTTGATCTCCACAATACGGTCAAGACCGCGCAGCTCACGCAGGTCATAGATGATTTCCGGGTCTTTGGTCCCCGCAAGCGTCAGACAAAAATACTGATATGCCGGCCGCTTCTCCAAAAGCTCCTGCACCCACGCAGTAATCTCACGCTCTGTCGTATCGGCATTGACCTCATACGTCTCATGGCAATATTCACATTTTCTGATCGGATAAAATACCGTCTCTGCGCCTTCCTTGGTCAGGCTCCCCATCCAGTAGCCGTGCATTCCCGTATCATTTCTGTCAGTCGGCTCAAGGCTTCCTGCCATGACCGCCCTGCCCTCTGCCAGCCAGCCGCCCTTATGAATGTGCCCTGCCGCTACATAGTCAAAGCCATTGCGCACCAGCGTTTCCGCCGCAAACGGAATGTGCCGCTCATCGCCGCCGTGCGCCAGCAAAATATGAAGCCAGCCGTCCTCCTTCGGAAAAGCCGCATCATATTTCCGCTCTCTGATCTCCCGATGCCAATAGCTGCATCCGTAAACCGCCGTCCGAAGCTCAGGAAATTCAAAGCAATCGATTTCCTCGCGCCGGAACAAATACACATTCTTTGCCCATGGGTAAGTCAGATAGTATGACTTCTCTCTCAGGTAATCATGGTTGCCCACCACAAGCATAACGCGCGTCCTTGGAATAAGACGAAACAGCGCGTCCACCTCTTTGATCTCCTTCTTTAACGGCTGCCCATGAAAAAGATCCCCCGTAATAAATAAAAACTCCGGCTGCTCCTTTTGCGCCGTTAAAATGACCTGCGCAAAGGAGTCCCAAATATCCTGTTTGCGTTTGCCGCTCCATGACCGTCCCGCATCCGGCACAACGCCAAGATGGACGTCGGAAATATGTATAAATCTCACATGACTCTCCCCATTCATCCAAACATATTTTCTATGTTTTATTTTACACGCTCACGCCGGATTATACAAGAACTGCTGACAATTCTTTTGCCAGCAGCTCCAAATTCCTACTGTTCCATTTGTCTGCCCAAAAATCCGGCCGCGGCAGCCACAAGCTTACTCTCCGTCTCCGTCATCTTTGTTTCTTCCTTCGAACAGAGCGCCACGGCGCCGATCGCATCCCCCTGACAGATGATCGTGCTGACTGCCTGATGATGATAGGCTCCTCCGTCATCTGCCGATAACCGGATAAAAGCGGAATCATCCTTGGAGGCAAGAAAGCTTCTCCGCTCTCCGATCGCAGACTCAAGCTGCGCGCTGATCGGCTTCCCCTCAAACTCTCTTTTGCCGTTTCCCGACGCTGCAATGATGTGATCGCAGTCGGTGATCAGCACCAGATGCCCCGTCGTCTGCGCAAGACTCTCAGCATACTCTCCCGCAAACTGCCCCAGCTCCCCGATCGGAGAATATTTCTTTAAAATAATCTCCCCCTCCCGGTCGGTAAATATCTCAAGCGGATCTCCCTCCCGGATCCTTAACGTCCGCCGGATCTCTTTTGGGACAACGATTCTTCCGAGATCATCTATTCTTCTGACAATTCCTGTTGCTTTCATATAAAAAATCCTCCATTTACTGTACTTTCCAATTCTGGAAATAGTATCTGTAAATGAAGGGATTTTATACGTTTTATTAGTGATCTGCGTAATGATATCTGCATGAAATAATATATACATTCTGTCCATCAATTTTATAAACCAATCTGTCATTTTCATTAATTCTTCGGCTCCAAAATCCGGCTAAATCACCTAACAATGGTTCCGGTTTTCCGAGACCGGAATTTCCGTTTCTACAGACATCTTCAATGAGCTTGTTGATTTTTTTCAATGTTTTCTTATCTCCGGTTTGCCAGTAGATATAATCAGCCCAACCGTTTTCTGTAAAAACCTTATTCATCTCCAGTAACCTTAATTAGTTCTTTCATCTGAAAAGAACCATCTTCCAATTGTTTTTTTGACTCCATGAGCCATTTATAGTTAGTCTGATTCCCCATAAGATGCATATTTTCAATCATGTTATTATATGTTTCTTCTGATATCATCACGATATTTTTATTTTTTTTGCGCGTAACAATAAGTGTTTCAAAATCATCAGAGACTTTGTCCATGCATTCTTTCATATTTCCCCTTAATTCTGTATAATTAACTGCTAACATAGGATTCACCTCCAAGGATAAAACGTACAATTTTCTGTACTTATATTATATTATACCGAAAGATACACTGTCAACACAAAACTGGATTTCTTTCAGTTATTATTTCCTTTTTGTTCCATTTACTCTACTTTCCAATTCTGGAAATAGTATCTGTAAACAGAGGAATATTATACTTATTTTCCTTCACATGACTTCAAAAGCTCCCCGATCTCCTCCGGCGTTTTCACAAACAGTCCGGCGCCGCAGCTCCGCAGAAATTCCTCACTGCGGAAGCCCCATAAAACAGAGATACACGGCAGTCCGGCATTTTTCGCCGTCATAACGTCAACCTCAGAATCACCCACATAAACAGCCGTTTCCTTTGGCATTCCAAGCTCGCTTAACGCCTGATAAACCATATCAGCCGCCGGCTTTTTTGCAACACCCTCCGTCTCACCGATCGCAACCGGAACGATCCCCTCAAAATAAAGCTCCGCCAGCTCTTTGACCGCACTATCCAGCTTATTAGAGACAATCGCCAGTGCATAGCCGTCTCTTTTTAATTCACGCAGAAGCGGTAAAATCCCGTCATACGCCCGTGTCTTATCGTTGCAATGCAATCCGTAATATTCCTTAAACGCTGCAAACGCCGCCGCAAAGCATGGATTTTTCGCACCGTCCGGCACGGAGCGCTCCATCAGACGATACACGCCGTTTCCAACAAACTCGCGCACCTCGTCAATGGAGTGCTCCGGCAGCTCCATTTTACGCATGGCATAATTGACGGCATCGGTGAGGTCCTCTAGGGTGTCAAGCACCGTTCCGTCCATATCAAAAATAATTGTTTCGTATTTTCTTTTCATGTTATCCTTCCTTCCAACTGCGATCCATGAACAAATTTTCCCGGCAAATAAAAACCATGCGCCGGATTTTGTCTCCGGCTCCGCGATCTGCAGCCCCTCTTTCTGCTGTTCCTACGACTCCTCCTCTTTCAAATAGGGAAAAAATATCTCGCTTTGATCCCTCTTATCAAACATATTATTATATTGAAGTATCTCGTATCTTAGAAGCCATTCTGCCTCCTCTCCCACTGCATCCTCCAGATGAAGAAATTTTCCCTTCGATTTGGAATAGTAGCCGCGGGAATTAATCGCCGGAATCTCCTCCCTAAGCGCAAGCAAAAACCGATCGTACGCCGAAAGCGGCAGTCCCGCCCGCTCAAGCGCCATTGACGAAAGGAAATTTAAGCTTGTGATCTCTACCGTTTCCTCGTCGCTCTCATAATTCGTCCAGATAAAAAACGGCACGGTATAGAGCGCCTGCAATTCATCTGTCGTCAGTCCCGACAAGCCTTTGCCGTTGAGATACGGGTAAAAGCTTGCGGACAGGCTCGGCTGATGATCGCCAAAGAAAACAATTTCGACAGGCTCATCCACATTCTCAAAATAATTGATGAGATATTCCAGCGCAGCATCGCTCTCATGCACCAAAGAAAGGTACTGGTCGACGTCGGGATAATTCAGCCCAAGCATCCGCACCTGCTCATCAAAATTATCATATTTCTCCGTATAGCCGCCATGATTCTGCATAGAGATGCTCATGATAAACAGCTCCTCATTTGCCGCCCGGCTCTCATAGCGCTCAATAATGCTCTCATACAGTTCCCGGTCGGTGATATACTCGCGCAGCAGCTTTGTCTGGTCAAAATCCTCCAGAAAATACATCTCATCAAAGCCCATATTCGGGTAGACCTTATTCCTGCTCCACCCCGTCTCGTAGTATGGATGCATCGCGACACAGGTATAGCCCTCGTTTTTCAGATTGGAGACTATTGAGGTCGGCGTATCTGAAATATACTGCTGATAGATAACCGAACCGCCCGGCAAAAACGCCATGGAATTGCCGGTCATAAACTCCCATTCAGAATTTGGCGTCTTTGCCCCAAACACCGAGGAAAGGGCATAGCCTTTTATCGTATCTTCCGTCAGCGAATCATAAAACGGCGTAAGCTCCTGATTCGTGGAAAAGTCCCCCACAACGCTAAGGTCTGCATACGACTCGCTCATGACCACGATCACAGTCGGCTTTTCCTCTTTGCCCTCCGCCTGATTCTCCTTCTTCGCATACTCCTCCTCAAGCGCTTTTACTGCCTCCGCCGAATATCCGTCCGGCTCGCTCACAAAGCAGTCACGGATGCTCAGCACAAAATTAAGCAGATAACCGTTGCGGTAGCTTCCCTTCTGCTCCCACGTTTCCGTCACAAGATACGCGCTTTTCTCTCCGACATAAACGCAGCTAAGCACCGCCAGCGAGACACAGACAGCCGCCGGCCACCCTCTCTTTTCAAAGGTGAGCGGCAGCTTTCGCACCAGCGCAACGTACAGCACCGACAAAAGTATGACGTAGCCCGCCCTGTCATCAAGCACAAATTCATAATTTCCTGCCACCGACAAGCCTGTCTGGATAGATTTCAAATCACTGAAAATAAATTCATTTCCGCGGAACAGATATACGAAATAATTGACGCCTGCCAAAAGCATCAGCAGCGTATATGAGATCGCACAGGCAAGTCCCGCATGCTTTGTGACCGCCTGCACTGCCAGAAAGACTACCAGTGCGCACACAATATTCAAAAGCATCTTTTCCTGCGAAATCTTGGCGCGCAGCTCTGCATCCAACAGCAGATACTGCACAAGATAGGCGGTAAGGCTACTGCTGCCTCCAATCAGAAAAACCGCCCAAAGCCATGACAGCTTCGGCTTCCCCGAAAACTCCAGCCCCGTAATGCCAAAATAAAGCACGCCAAAGCCAATCCACACATACGCGGCAATCCCGATCTGAAAACAAAGAACTCCCGCCAGTATCAGCGCTGCCGCAGCTTTTATGATATTTTCTTTTTTCCAACAAAATTTTATCTTCATAATAACCACTATTTTATCATGACTCGCAGGTTTGTCAATTTTTCCGCCATCCTTTTTACAAAAAATATCCGCCAAAGAAAGACCTGTTATCCTGTCTTTCTCTGACGGACCTCCCATACTCGCTAAGTATCAATCAAAAAACTCTCTGATGTTTTGCTCCACCTGCTTCATCAGACGCGTCCGCGCCTCCACGCTCGCCCATGCGATGTGCGGTGTGATGATGAGCTTTCCGCTGTCCTTGATCTCACGCAGCGGATTATCTGACGTCATCGGCTCCGTCGTCAGCACATCCAGCCCCGCAGCTGCAATCTCCCCACTCTTTAGCGCCTCCGCCAGATCGCCCTCCACAACGATCGGTCCTCTGCCAAGATTTAAAAAGATCGCGGAACGCTTCATCCTGCGAAAGGCATCGGCATTCATCAGGTTTTCCGTATTCGCATCTAACGGCGCGTGCACCGACACTATATCGGACTGCGCGAGAAGCGTATCAAAATCCACACGCTCATAGCCGGGTGCATCATGCTTGCCGGAGGTGGAATAATAGATGACGCGGCAGCCAAACATCCCTGCAATATCCGCTACCCTGCGCCCGATCGCCCCCAGACCGACCACGCCCCACGTCCTGCCGTTTAACTCATGGAACGCCCTTGCAAAATGCGTAAACATCGTATCTGCAATGTATTTTTCAGACTTTACATAATCATCATAATAAGGAAGCTTCTCCCACAGATAAAAGAGCAGCGCAAAGGTATGCTGCGCCACTGTCTCCGTCGAATATCCGGCAACATTGCGCCATGCGATTCCCCGCTCATCCAGATAAGCTTTATCAAGATTATTTGTTCCTGTTGCCGTCACGCATACCAGTCTCAAATGCGAAGCCTCTCCGATCGTCTGCTCATTGACCAAAACCTTATTCAGCACGATAACATCCGCGTCTCTTGTCCGGCTGCGTGCCTGTTCGGGCGTAGAATATTCGTATTTTACGACCTCCCCCAGCTGCTCGAAACCGGATAGGTCAATATCATCACCGATCGTCTTTGCATCTAAAAATACGATTTTCATTGCTGCACTCCTCCTTCTTTCAGCCGCGGCATATTCCCGTCTGCCACCACATACAATGTGACTCCGCGAATCTCCTTTACCGTAACGATCTCTCCCGCCTCAAACGCCTGATTCCCGTCATATGCCCGCGCCGACCATTCCTGCCCCTTATAAACTGCCGTTCCGGTCTGCTTTAGATTATCTACCCGCTCTGTCAGACAGACACGCTCTGCGATCATCTGCTCATAATTTGTCTTTGTCAGATGCGGCTTGACATACCTTAACGCCCACGGTCTTGTGAACACAAGCAAAATGAGCGTCACCACCACAAAGACGGCAAACTGCCACTGCCATTCAAGCCCCAGTGCATAAGCGCCAAGCGCCGCCAGTGCACCGCCCGAAAACCAGATTGACGTCAGCCCTACCGTCGCAATCTCAATTGCTGCAAATAGAATAATCACTCCGATCCAGATAATCGCCATCATACTGTCTCATTCCCTTCTATGCTTTGTCTCTGCCAGTTTCACTTGGATCTCACAGGCAGGATTCTTTATCCATACTATAACATATTCCAAATTTCATTTCTATGGTTAATTATATACAGTTTCCTGCCGAAACATATAGTAATAGTATTTATGGGAGGAATGATACCATGGGATTAAACACTACCTTTGCCGGCATCGGCACAAGCTTAAGCTCTAATTTTTATCTGCGGAGCTTCTATACATCCAACCGCACCGCAGGAACTGCGTCCAAGCGCAGACAGCTGACAAATTCAGAGCTGACGCTCGCCGACAGCATGGCGCTGCGCCGCGCTGTAAAAAAACTCGGCACTCTGGAATTTTCAGAGGAAAATGATGCCGATGTCCGAAACGCGGTCAAGGCTTATATCACAACCTACAATAATACCTTAACATCCGTTTCCGGCTCGAGCGACCGCACGTTAGAGCGCGCGCATAAGCAGTTAAAATCCATTGTAAAGGAATATGCCTCCGATCTGGATAAAATGGGCATCACCGTAAACGATGACGGCACGCTCACTCGCCGCGATTCGCTCTTTTCAACTGCCAGTCTCTCAAAATTTGAAAAGCTTTTTTCTAAGGACTCCGATTTCATGCAGCGCACCGCTGCCTGTGCGAGAAAAATCGAACGGCAGAGCGACAACCTCATTTTAACAGAGCAGACGCACAAAGCGCAGCGCGCACAGGGCGGAGCTGTCTCTACCGCCAACGATGCGGGAATAACGCCTGCTGCCGCAGCGGCACAGCCGCTGCCTGCCGGAAACGGTCCCGATTTAGACCTACTCTTAAATACCGGCGTAGGCAAGAATATCAATCTGTCACTATAGACGCGTTTCCATCTCAATCCTAATATCATTTCCTGCGACACGGACATCTGCATAGCTGCCGCACACAAGCGGCATCATCGGCGGCAGATGTCCGATGTCTGCATCCATGACAACCGGCACACCGTATTCTCCAAGCAAGTCGCAGACAGCACGATATTGATCCAGTCCCATCAGCTCCTGACCGAATATGAGCGGACGTCCAATCAAAAATCCTTTCACATGCGAAAACCATCCGGCGTTTTTCATCTGCCAGACCGCACGCCTGATCGCCATCACATTCAGATCACAGGATTCCAAAAACCAGATGATCCCGTCCTCCCGATACCGCTTTGCAAACTCCGCCGTCTGATCGTACTTTGTTCCAAGCAGTGTCACAAGACAATCCATGCAGCCGCCAAGCAAACGCCCCTGCATATGGATATTAGGATGCTCCGATTCCTGCAGCGTTCCACAGCTCGTGCTCCCGCCGCCCATCGTATCACTCTGCTCCTGCGGCAAAAACACACGCAGCTTTCTTGGCTCTGTCACCGCATAGGGCTCAAGCGGATGCTCCTCATCCTTTTTGCTCTCCTTCTCCCATTTCTCATAGCCGTGCACAGTATTTTTTGTGCCGCACAGCAGCCCATAGGCGTCGTGCAGGCTCTCATGCCACGGCTCCATGCCGTATGCCGCCGCACACGGTCCATAGATTGACGCGGTATCGCAAAGCGTTGCCAGCAGGTATGTCAGATTCGTATTATCTGAAAAGCCCACATACCATTTCGGCTCTGCCTCCTTTATCCGCTCAAAGTCCACATACCCGATCGTCTCGCACATCAGCTCCCCGCCGCCGCAGGAAATCAATACATCATTTTCGTCGCTGCAATAGTATTCCGTCAGCTCCTTTCCGCATGCCTGCGGCGTGTTGCTGATACCGATCCCGCTTCCCTCATAGCAATTTGGTCCAAGCACAAGCCGATGCCCCAGCTCGCGAAACTTCCTCTGCGCATTTTCAAAGCCAGACCGGTACGGCTCAATATTACAGCCAAACGAGGGGGCAACAAAGCCAATGGCGCCTCCCTCTGGCAAATATTTGGGGTATCTCATAAAAATCTCCTTTTCCAGTCAACTTGTCGAAAGCATTTTTTAAATGGCTTATTCCCATATCCTTGCAGCCTTCAAGCAATGCTCCTAGTGTACTGTCTCGTTCACTTTCAGGCAAGCCATTCTGCGAAATGTGAGTGATACAGTACGCCAGTTTCCATTGTACCACAACTCCATGTCTGAGAACAGATGAATGTGCGCCAAACGCTCCTCCCCTAAACCTGATTTCCGACAATCTTATAATAGCTGCGGGAGGTGATCAGAAATACCGCCAGATAGATCACTCCGAAGATCACCGCTGTCGCTCCCACACACGCCATAAACAGAGAAACATTCATCATATTGAGCGCCGAAAGCAATTCGGTAATCATCGGAAACGCTATGAACACATGCAAAACTGCTGCCGCCAACGGAAGAAAAAATACTAAGAGCACCTGCGAGCGGATTGCCGCTTTGACCTCCGCATTGCTCATTCCGACCTTTTCCATGATCGCGAAACGCTCCTTATCCTCATACCCCTCCGAGATCTGCTTATAGAAAATAATCAGTACCGTCACCATCAGAAACAATGTGCCAAGGAACATCCCAAGGAAAAACAGTCCGCCGTAAAGCGTGTAGAAGGACTGCTTGTTCTCCTCGCGCCCCTTCATGTGCGCATACTGGTAGCCGCTGCTCTTTTCCTCGCCGGACTGCTCCCATTCCAAAAGCGCCTCGTGAAGCCTGCCCTCCACCGCAAGCTTCTCCTTAGCATTTCCGTCAATGTCATACCCCATATTGTAATTGATGTACAGATCCACACGCTCATTCTTCCAGTTTTTCTGTATCGCAGCAAAAAGCTCACCAATCGCCGCCTCGTCCGGCACGATCAGGTAGTACATTCCCTGCGTTATCGTCATATATCCCTCCGCATCATCCTCCGGGAACTCACAGTGCTGCTTCACCTCATATCCGATATGCTCAATCGTCACACGGTCATATTCATAGGGGATCGTTCCTGCAACCGCCGCCTCGCCATCCGCAAGCGGCTCTACCTCCTGTCCGGTCAGTGCAACATAGTCCGCGCGCGGGATCGCCATAAACAGGGCGACGTCGTTGATGTTATAATTCGTGCCAGCACCAACGCCGACGGGCGTCCATCTATCCTCCTGACACACCACCGTTGTCCCCATATTTAAGTATTCACGCCGTCCGGTGACCACACGTCCGGATTCCCTTAGCACCTCCTCCGCCACTTTGGCGACCTCACGTTTATCCTCCGGCAGCGCCGTATAATATGCATTGAGATTGACTTCCGAAGGATAGACTGACCTCATCGAGTCCTCCAGCCCTAAATACATACAGACCGTCGTCGACACCGTCACCAGCACCATCGTCGAGAGAATGCAGATATTTGCAAGCCCCACCGCGTTCTGCTTCATCCGGTAGATCATACCGGAAACCGTTGTGAAATGTCTCGTCTGGTAATAAAACTTTTTATTTCTGCGCAAAAGCTTTAGCAGCGCGATACTTCCCGCCGTAAACAGACAGTAAGTGCCGACAATGACAAGGAGTACCGCCACGAAAAACCATGTCAGCGCCGAAATCGCATCTGTCGTCGTAAGGGCAATGTAATAGCCGGCTCCGAGCGTCACAAGGCCGAGCAGCGTCAGCAAAAGCTTCGTCTTTGGCTCGCGCTCCCCCGCGCTCTTGCTGTGCAAAAGCTCGATCGGATTCGCCAGTTTAATCTGCATCAGATTATACAAAAAGGTTGCCGTATAGATAAGAAGAAACAGCTTCACCGTATTCATGCAGCCCGTGCCGGAAATGTAAAACGGAATGTTCGCCCCAATTCTCGTTAAACGGTATAAAATCATTTCCAGAAGCTTATGAAATA
>URJS01000057.1 GCA_900548205.1 uncultured Roseburia sp.
GAAGAAGAAGCTAACCCCAATATGGCCAGTTAATTATTATTCAATCTACTAGATACCCCTCGCTGCAATAATGCCTGCAGCTTATATGTAACAAATACAGCGTCGGGTTCGCATTTCTCCCATTCCGAAATAAATTCAGCTATCTTCATCCCTATCCCTCCAATTCAACTCTGTCGCTCCCGTCAATTCTGTGGCACGAAAAACCAAAACCATGTGATCACAATTCTTCATATAGCTCTAATAACTCCAGCAATTTAATTGTAAGTGGATTTACTTCATCCCAGCAATCCGATATCCCTTTCGGGTAATATGGATAAAACAAATGGATGTTTCTTATTTTCTCCATTTGATCCAGTTCATCTAAAATGCCATAGAGTTGTTTTTCTAGCATATAATCAGGACGATTCTCTCTATTTTTTATCTCCTCTTGCACAAGAGCCCTGACTTCTTCCATCATATACTGAAACTTTTCCATCTCTCAACCACTCCCATTTTTTCAAACAAAAAACCTTGTACCACACCGCCGCAAAGGCAGCCTAGCACAAGGCATGAAAAGACCGCAAGAGAGAAACCCCATCCAGCGTCGGATGTGATCTCTTGTATAAGCAAGATATGTTTTTTATAGTTGGATAAAACAGTTAAGGGCTGTCCCCATAATTGCTCCATAGCCGCCCCTCTCTCCATGTGGAATTTTATTTATTATACCATAGCCTATTTTTATTTGGAAACATTTTCTTTTTTCTGCCACAGCTGTTTCTTCCATACCTTTTAGCTTCTCTCCTCCCGATAGTTTTTCAGGACAAAAACTGTGTCAAAAATATCAATCACGGAAAGAAGCTGTAATACATAGTGAACACCAGATGGCGGTTTCCGGCATTCTTTGCGCAGAAGCATGATATAACAAATTCCCACACAGCCGCTTTGGACAATTAAGAGACAGGTAAAGATCACCGGAATCGGGACAAGAAAAATCATGATCCCTCTGGACGCTCCCACCAAAACAAACCAGACAAAAGAGCTGTAAAGAAAGTTGAGAACGTAAAATGGGATACTCCATAATTTCAACCATTTCCAGCTCTGCCGCAGTTTGTCCGCCTCATTCCGGCGATAAGCTGTCACAGCAGCGACAACGCAGCCCCAGCCGGCAATATGTACCAATGCCGCCATCGCCAGATAGAACGCAAAAAGTCCGATCACCGTCACATTCCATCCATCGCTGCCAAAATAGAGCATCCCCATGGGAACAGCGATGCTCAAAACAAGGTGCAGATACATTCCGGTCAGAAAAATCTTCGCCAACTTTTTCAAACCCACGCCCTCCTTCTTATGTATTCCTTTTCCTGCATTTTACCACAGTTTCAGAAGCGTGGAAACATCTTCTTTTCCGGCGCTCCCCTACTGCGGACCAGTCAGCACCTTATTGAGCACATCTGCCAACGGCACCATCGCATTCATTGCCTCCTGCACTGTGTTCGTCTGAGCCCCCACCTCCACAAGGAGCGTCTTGGGACAGTAATGCATATTATAGCGGTATCCCTTTAAGTAAATCCTCCTTGTAAAGCCCGGATAATATTCCGCAGCCTTTAGCTGCATCTGGAAGGACATCGCCAGATTATCTGCAATATAAGGGTTTGCCAGATAATCGATGTTTCCTGTCTTTGTCGTCCGGCTTAACCCGTTAAAAAACATCACCTGCGCCATCTGTGCGCCGCCAACATTTGTCACAAGCCTTGTCGTCTCCGCCACCCCGTCGCGATGCAGATCGATCACGACCTCTATGCTTGGATTTTCTGCAAGAATCTGCTCCAATGCCGGTCCCGCCTTAGAATACGCATGGTCTCTGTCTCCAACATCATATTCTCCCTTATGATGGATGACATTCAGTCCATACTGTTCCGTTAAAAGCTTCGTCAGATAATCGCCCACACCAACGACTGTATCGGAAGGATCGCCCGGCACCGAATCGGCATATCCCTCCTGCGAATGCGTGTGATAAATTAAAATCTGCGGCGCAGAAGCGTCGTGCGATAAACGCAGATCCTTCCCAAACAGCGCGTCCGCATTCAGCTGACTGCTGTCGATCGTCGTCGTGCTGTCCACCTGATAAAAATTCTGCATCAGATAATCAAAATCATTCAGCTTTTCTCTCGCATACGTTACCTGCTTTGTCTGTGCGCCGGGTAAGCCTGTACCAGTTTCAACGGCAGGCTGCTCCTGCGGCTGTACCTCCATTGGCTGCGTCTCTCCCGCATTCTGCACTGCGTCCCCCCCTGCACTGCCCGTCGCCTCCGGCGTCTCACCTGTCAGTACAACCTCGCCCGTCTCGCTGTCCACATAATTTTCATCCGCTGCCTCTCTGGCAAGGATCGCTTCATAGGAAAGCTCGCTCTCAACCTGCGTCTCATAGGATGCCGCCGCTTTCGTCTCCTCGCCCAACAAAAAGAAATGACCGATCACTCTCTCCCATGCAGCCGCCGTTTCCTCCCCGGCTGCTTTATCGGACGCCTGCGGCATATAAAAATTTAAAAGCCCCTCATAGCAGAGAACCTTACACTCGTTCGCAAGCCGGGTCAGCTGCCCGCTGCCTCCCCGTAAAAACACCGCTATGCATGCGACTCCCAGTATCCATGCAATAGCTGTCCCATTTATTTTTTTCTTCTTTTTAGATTGATATCGAATACGCATAACTAACTTTATGCGCCTTGCCCACACATTATGACATGTCTGTAAACGCGATATTTAACCCCTCGGATATGGTAAAGCTCAGCCGCTTGACAGACTCGTCGATATCCTTTGGCGTCACAAACATTGTATTTAAGCTCGGAGAAAGAAGCTCCCGGATCAATTCATATTTCTCTCCGTCATTCAGCTCGCTCAAAGAGCTCCCAACTGTCTGAAACGCCTCGCTCTGCGACAATGCGGTCACAAGATTATACATCGTATCATTAACGATCGTCGCAGCGTCCACAACTGTCGGTATTCCAATCGAAATGACCGGCACACCGAGGCTTTTTTCATTTAACCCATGCCTGTGATTGCCGACGCCGCTCCCCGGATTGATCCCCGTATCCGTCACCTGTATCGTGCGGTTTAACCGTTTAGTGCTGCGTGCCGCAAGCGCATCGACAGCAATGATCAGGTCCGGTTTTGTCTCATCCACCACACCCCGGATGATTTCAAGACTTTCCATCCCCGTCTGTGCCATAACACCCGGAACAATGCTGCTGATGCGATTGACCCGCCCCTCACCAAACGCATATTTTCCATACTCCTTGATGATATGGCGCGTGATAAATAAATTGTCCGCCACACGGGGACCAAGCGCATCCGGCGTCACATCCCGGTTTCCAAGCCCTACCACAAGCACAGAGCTCTCCTCCTTCGTAAGCTTTGCAAGCTTTCTTATGATTCTTGCGAGCTGAATGGAAATTTCCCTGTGATAATCCTCATCCTCCTCATCCATATTCCCAGCCTCGATCGTAATATACGTTCCCTTTGGTTTTCCCATCGTCTTCGCGCCATTCTCTGTCTCAATCGTCACTGTGCTGACAGTCAGGTTTCTTCCGATTTTTTCTTCCAAAAACTGAACGCCCTTCAGCTCCACATTGTCTTCCTGCATCTTCTCCTGTGTCTCCAATGCAAGGTCGGTACGAATCTGATACATATGCTCCTCCATCATTTGCGCCAATGCTGTGCGCTTTCTCGTTTTCTTCTTAATTTTCCCGCCTTCTCAAAAAATTATCCGCTGCTTTGATGGATTCATAAAATTTCTGTTAATTTCTCTGACAAATTTTGACGTTTTCCCTTGACACTTTACCTAATATGTCCTATACTAAGCTGGTATGTTTACATTGAACTGTCCGTGTCCGGCTTTGATGTAGATTTCAATCATGAACAATAACCATAGTAAAATTGGAGGTGTACGGATTGGCTAACATTAAATCTGCTAAGAAAAGAATTTTAGTAACACAGATCAAAACTGCCAGAAACAAATCTATCAAGAGCGCGGTTAAGACTTCCATCAAGAAAGTTGAGGCTGCTGTTGCCGCAAACGATAAGGAGACTGCAAAGACTGCATTAACTTCTGCAATTTCTGCAATCGAGAAGGCTTCTTCTAAGGGTGTTTACCATAAGAACAACGCCGGTAGAAAGGTTTCCCGTCTGACAAAGCTTGTCAACGAAATGGCTTAATAAAAAGATATATAAAAAACATCGGTACCGTCATGCCGATGTTTTTTTGATTTATAAGGAAAAACTTCGTTTCCTTATAAATCAAAATCCTCTTGGGGATCGCACTGCGGCAGAAAGGAATTAAAAATTCCTTCCATTCCAGCCCCAGTCATTCACACCGTGGTAGGTGACATAAACCCGGTCACCCGGAATCCCAAGCTCCTCTCCCAAAATATCACAGATTACGCCTGTCATCCTCTCATAGGCATCAGAACCTGCACTACCGAACAGACTGACAGAAACATAAGCGCCCCGCTCAAGCTTCTGCCCTCCCATATAAAGTGCGTAATTATCTTCAAATCCAACCATCAGATAGGTCTCTGACTTATTCAACAGACCCACCGCCTGTCCCAGTCTTGCCTGAATCACTTCCCGTTTTTCCTCCGTCACCGGCACGGTAATTTTTGAATCAATAAATGGCATTCGCCCGCCCTCCTCTTTCAAAATTCTTCTCATCTATCATTGTACACAAATCACTAAAAAACTCAAGAAAAGCTTACAATGATCCGCAAGCGCACATTCCCTCCAACCACGGCATCATCCTCAACCACCAATATTCGCTCCCGCATGCCACCCCTCCTATCGCTTTGGAGCGGCGCTGTATTTTACAAGAAATAATTCCACCGCCATCCTGTCGTTCATCTGCCCCGTCTTTACCGCTTCCTCCAGCTCCACGCCTTCACGCAGCGCATTTTTTAACTGCTCTGTCGTAAAGTCCTTTGCCTGTGCAAGATTACGGCGCACCGCAAAGGGCGGAATCCCTGCCTTCTGCGCCATCATCTGCTGTCCGATTCCTTTGGACGCCATATCCCGGATATGCAAAAGTATCTGAAACTGTCTCGAGATCAGATACATGATACGCATCGGCGGTTCCTTTAACGCAAGCAGATCCTCATACAGTGCAAGCGCCTTTTTCTGCTGATGCTCCGCGATCGCATGAACCATCTCAAAAATCTTGTTCGTCGTCTGCTCTGTCGCAATCGCATGGACATCCCCCGCCTCAATCACATCCTTCTCAAGCGTATAGCAGATAAGCTTTTCCAGCTCTCTGTCAATATTCCCCATATCAGTGCCCGTCTTACTCAAAAAAAGCTGCATGACAGGCGCAGTGATATTCTTTCCCTCCTTCTTAAGGCGTGACAAAATCCATCGCGTCAAAAGCTCCTCCGTCTGGGTCGCAAACTCGACGATCCTGCCTTCCTTTTTCACCGCCTTATACATCCTGCCCCGCTTATCGACCTCCTCCTCCACAAACAAAAAAAAGGTGGTCGGCGCAGGCTGTGTCAGATACTCTGCCAGCTCCTCACAGGCGCTTTTAAAAAAGCCGCTGTTTTCAATTAAAATGACGCGTCGCTCTGCAAAAAACGGCAGTGTCTCCGCCAGATCTATGACCTCGCCGGGATTGACGTCCTTACCCTCAAATGCAGTAAAATTCATATCGCCATCCATACCGCCCATGAAAGAACCTCCCTCCGCCGACATAAGCGCCGCCTTTAGCTTGTCCCGATACTGCTTCTTTAAATAGCCCTCCTCTCCGTAAAAAAGATACACCTGCTTGAAATTTCCCGTTTTAATATCCTCATCTACTGTTTTCATTCTCCACACCACACCTTTTTTTACTCTTATCCCATTTTAACACACTGCCGGAAGAAAACTCAATTTATTATAACAAAATTTCAAACAGCCTTGCTCCAATTATTTCCGCTCAACAAATTGCTCCACCAAAAGCTTGCCTTCTCTTATTTTGATCGTAATCTGCCCAGCGTCCATCGTACAAAAAACCTCACTCCCGGACTCCTTCATCCGTGCAACCGCCTCCGCGTGCGGATGACCGTAGCGGTTCTTCTCTGCGCAGGAGATGACGGAAATCGTTGGAGAAATCCGCTCAAGCAGCTCGCTGGAATTGGAATACTTTGAGCCGTGATGCGCCGCCTTATAGACATCGACCCCGATTCTCCCGTTCTCCGTTTTTCCGTCGGCGGCAAGCTGCTCTCTCTCCTTTAAAATCGCGCGCTCCTGCTCCGCTCCGGTATCTCCCGTAAAAAGTCCGCAAAATCCATTTTCCTCATAGGAAAACACAAGCGAATTTGCATTCTTATCCTCTGCCAATGCCAAGCTCTCATCGTTCGTTCCCGCCGGAAAAAGCATGGAAATGCGGGCGTCGCCAAGATACAATGTGTCTCCTGCCTTCACATACAAAAGCTCTGTCTTGTTTTTCTCTGCCAGCTTTACCAAAACCTCATACGCCTCATCCTGCAGAATGGTTTCCGCAAACACCAGCGTATCGATCGCATAGCCGGCCTCAAGCAGCTCCCGCAGACCGGAAATATGATCCTCATCCGTATGTGAAACAAACCAGACATCAATGCTTTTGACTCCCTTATATTTTAAAAACGGCAGCATACGATAAGTCCCGACCTGCTTCTCACTCGTGCTCCCTCCATCCACAAACATATCGCAGCCGCTTTCCGAATGAAGATAAATCCCGTCTCCCTGCCCAACGTCCAAAAAAGAAAGCTCAAACGTCTTTGGCGGGCGAAACAGCAGCACAAAAAGCAGCGCCGCACTCACACAGAGCAGCCTGCGCACCTGCTTGGCGGGCGCTATCCCTGCCGTTTTCTGCCTATAGATCAAGAATGTCACCCCCACAAGCCCCGCATAATAACAAAACACCTGCCATAGCTTGGGTCTGCCGACGATCACCATGCTTTGCGGCAGCGTAGCCGCACCAGCGCACAGCCATCGCACCAGCGCCAAAAGCTTTTCACTGAAGCATAAAACAAATGACCCGCCCCGCAACCACACAAGCCCAAGTGCGCCGCCTGCCACACCGCAGGAGAGAATCACTCCCATCAGGGGAAGCACCAGCAGATTTACCGGAAGCGCATATAACGGAATTTCATAATAATACCATGTAACTAACGGCAGTGTGGCAAGCTGAACGGCAGTGCTCGCAAACAGCGTCTCCTTTTGTTTTCTGTGAGACGCATCCGCAAAGGAGATACATCCTCCGAGCCATACAATACCAAGGATTGCCGCAAAGGAAAACTGAAAGCCCGCATCCCATAAGAGATACGGATTTCTCCAGAGCAGGATCAGCCCCATCAGTCCAAGCGCATTTAAGCTGTCATAGCTTCTCCCCGCTGCCTGCGCGAGCAGCAACAGTCCAAACATGCCGGCGGACCGCTCGATAGAAGTGCCCATTCCCGCCATCGTTCCATATCCATACAGGCATATGCTGGCAATCATCCCAGCCGTGCCAAATGTACATCCGCGGTTTCTTAAAAACCGATACAGTGTCATGCCGATGATTGAGATATGCAGTCCGGAAATCGCCATGATATGAGAAAGTCCCGCCGTCTGATAAAGTCTCTTTGTCTCCTCATCAAGCAGTGTCTTATCGCCTGTGACCATCGTTGTCATCACACCGCACGCCAAAGGCTCCATCGCAGCCCCATAGACCTCCTTTAACCGGAGCTTTAACGCAAACAGCCCCTCACGCCAAGCGCTTTTTCTCCCATGCTTCTCCAGAAGTGTTACATTCTTTAATGCAAAATCTGTTTTTCGTGCCAGATAAAAAGCCTGTGCGTCAAAATTCCCCTGATTGACTGCTGTTTTCCATAATTCTGCTGTTCCGTTTAAAATCACGATTTCTCCGATAGAAACAAGATCGGAATCTGAATAAGCAAGGATGCCGTTACACGAGACAGGCTCCTGCATAGAAAAATGATAAAGATGTGTTCCCTTCTGTTCCTTCACAAAACAGTCGGTTAATTCATAGATATATTGATTATTTTTCAGCTGTTTTCCTGCTACCCTTCCCTGCACTGTAAGGGGCATTCCGCTGCTTATCTTCGGCAGATAGTTCTGCCGCTTAAGCTGTGCGCTTTGGTACTGACAAAATCCAAGCAAAAGCATCAGCGCGCAGAGCGTGATTCTCGTGCAAAGCTCGCGCACATGCTTTTTCTTTCGGAAGACTGCTGCCAGAGAAACAATCCATAGCAGCCCTGCGGCAGACACCGCCGTAAAGCTGCTCCCACCTCCATACGCAGCACATAAAATGCCGAGCAGGAAACAGACCGCCATTCCGCAAAATGGTCTTTTCAGCATAAATTTGCTATCCCTCCTCTGTTCCCGCTGTATGTTCTCCCTTAGCGCCTTTTTCGCCCCCGACGAAAGAGGCATTGCTCTCATACATATCCTCAAGCTTGAGGCTGTCACGGTAGACGCCGCTGGTGTCACCATTCACGGAAATCTGAACCTTACTGATCGTCGGCAGCTCACAAAGCGAATTGACGATGGAATAGATCACAACCGACTCGCTGATCTTATAATCCTGATTGCGGAACGCTTCATCCAGACTGACATAGCATACGCCGTCAACGACCGACACCGTCACAAGCTTTGTTCCCTCCGGTATCGCGGACTTTGCTCCCTTACTCTGCGGACCCTCCAGAAGCTGTTCCATCACAAGCTTCTCCATCGACACATTGCTGCTGTAGTAAACGTCCTCGCGCACCTCCTTCACCAATCCGTCCCCGGCTTCATTCGCAAAGTAGAGCGTGACTGACGTATTCTGGATCGAATTGATCTGCTCTCCGGGATTTTCCACAAAGCTGTCGGCATTCATGCTGCCGACAAGATTTCCGTGCGAATCCGTCAGCGGTGCGTCCTCCACATAAAAGACCACACAGTCCACTCCCTTGATCTGCGTCATCGTGCGTACCACCGCCGCGCGGCAGAGAACCTCCTCCACAGCTCCCATTTTCTTATAATCCGCATCAAACCAAAGCGTGAGCAGCGCGCCGTCCAAGGAATAGCTCGTTACCTCCACATCACTTGGGATCGGCTTGCGGTATTCCACTTCATCTGTATCAGAACAGAGCGCCGCGAGAAATTCCCGCACTAGGTCTCCCGTCTTTGTCGCCTTCGGCTCATATGCGACCGGAACAATGCGCGTCTTTTCTTTATTCAGATACTCGATCCGGTACTCCCCCTCGTCAGGTGCCGTGCTGCAGCCGGACAGTATTCCTCCTAATAGAATGATAAAAAACAAAGCAGCCAGACGCATGCCGCCCTTTCGTTTACATTTATATCTCTCCATTTCCTTTCCTCTGTCTTAAGAAATATAATTAAGGGGAATCCGGACATTAAAAATCGTGCCCTCTCCCTCTGTGCTAAACACCTTGATCGCCCCGCGGTGCATCAGGATCGCATTGCGCGTGATCGCAAGCCCCAATCCCGTACCTCCGATTTCTCTCGAATGCGATTTATCGACACGGTAAAAACGTTCAAAAATATGCTCGATCGACTCCTCCGGAATCCCCATACCGGAATCCTCCACCTTCAGATAAAAATACTGATGATCGGCATTTAACGATACATGCACCCAGCCGTTTTCTTTATTGTACTTAATTCCGTTTTCAATCAGGTTGGTAAATGCAAGCGTAAGCTTCACCTCGTCAATATCTGCACTGACCGGACGGAAGCTCTCAAGCACAAGCTCGACCTTCTGCTTCTCAGCGATCGGTTTTAACCTCTTTAAGATCAGCTCCACCAGCTCATTGACATTCACATTCGTGATATTCAGATCCGCCGCTGATTTATCCATTTTCACGAGCGACAGCAGATCATTGATGATCTTTGTCTCTCGTTCCACCTCATTGCCAATATCGACCATGAACTCCTGATACAACTCTACCGGAGCATTCTCCATGCTGTTGATGGAGTCTGCCAGAACCTTCATAGACGTCAGCGGCGTTTTCAGCTCATGTGAGACATTCGATACAAACTCCTGTCTGGAATCATCAAGCACCTTCATTCTTCCGAGCATCCCATTAAACTTCTCACAGATTTCTCGCGTCTCCGTGTAATCCTCAACAAAAAGTGCGTCCTCCCCGTACCCTGTCTGCACCTCCTCGATCGATTCGGAAATCGTATGCAACGGCTTTACAAGGCGCACCGACGCAAAATAAGCAATGACAAGTATCGCAAAGATACACGCCAGCAAAATCACCGCCGTGCTTGTGGAGAGATATTCCAGATTTAAGTGAATGCTGTCTGTCGACACGCTCACCATCATGACGCCCACAGTAAGCTTCGCATCCGTCTTCTCATCTGTCTGCACCAGCGGCATCGTCAGCTCAATATATCGGTTCTGCGCATCGTATTTGGTGATTTCCTCTCTGGTAAAGCTTTTCATAACCTCCTCAGAGATGATCGTCTTTCCGTTGTCGATCGCATAGGTATCGCGGACGATGTGGAAGCTGTCGTCAATGATCATCACACGCCCGTCATAAATCGTGGAAAACTGCTCCAGCTGTACATCTACCGCCTTCGCCGCCTCTGCGTTATTCAAATATTTACTGGAAACAATCTGATTTGCCAGAATCTTCGCCTGACTTAAGATTTCACTCGTGCGGATAAAAACCGCCCGGTTTTCATAAGAACCGAGCATTCCGGCACGAACCAGAATACTCGGTACAATTCCGATCAGAAGAAATAAAAGTATCAGTCTCCATTTGAGACTTCCAAAAAAATCTGCTGCTTTCTTAAACTTTGTCATCCCATGCACCTGTCAATTCTCGGAATAGTAATAACCGACCCCCCATTTGGTATGCACATACCTGGGCTCGCTTGGATTGCTCTCGATCTTCTCCCGCAGCCTTCTGACATGCACATCCACAGTGCGCACATCCCCCGGATATTCATAGCCCCAAACAAGATTGAGCAGATTCTCTCTGCCATATACCTTATTGGGATGATGCACAAGCAGCTCCAAAAGATCAAACTCCTTCGCTGTAAGGTTGACCTCCCTGCCAAGAATAAAAAGTCTCCGGCTCTCACAGTCAAGACGCAGCTCCCCTGTCTCGATCACCTTTGGATTCTCCTGCTTCTGCGCTCCCGCCGAGGTTCTGCGCATGATCGCCTTGATCCTTGCCTTTACCTCCAAGATATTAAAAGGCTTTGTGATATAATCATCCGCGCCGTATTCAAGCCCGAGGATCTTATCCATATCGTCTCCCTTTGCCGTGAGCATCACGATCGGCATATCCGAAAATTCCCGAATCTGCTGACACACCTCAAAGCCGTCAAGCTTTGGCAGCATAATATCCAAAAGAATCATATCGTATGCCGTTTCCTGCGCCATCCGCAGCGCCTCCTCGCCGTCATAGGCGCAGTCTACCTCCATGCCGTCCTGCTCCAAGCTAAAGCGGATTCCTTTTACAATTAACTTTTCATCATCTACCACAAGAACCTTCTTCGCCATCTCACTTCACCTTTATACTGTCCTTTAGCCGTTGATACATTCCCTCTTTGATCCCGGCTATCTTCATGATTTCCTCCGCAGAAGAAAAACCTCCATGCTCCGTGCGGTATGCCACAATATCGTCCGCCTTCGCCTCCCCGATCCCCGGAAGCGTCATCAGCTCCTCACGGGTCGCAGTATTTAGATCGATCCGTCCATCCTGTCCCTCTGCCCCTGCGGACGGCTCTCCTGTTCCTGCAGCGCCGGACAACTCCACAGCCGTGATTCCTGCCTGCGCCTCCTCCGCCGTCGGCAAAAATATCATCTGACCGTCATGTACCTCCTCTGCCTGATTCACCGACGAAACACTTGCGTCATCAGTCAGACCGCCCGCAAGCTGTATCACCTCATAAATCCGGCTGCCGGATGCAACCTCATAAACACCGGGCTGTACGACAGCGCCGCACAAATACACATAGCAGCTTCCCGGCGTCCCTTGCGTACACTCCTCCCCTGTCGTCTGCTTTTGCATCGCTTTCGCAGACGTATCGGACGTCTCTGTTCCCGCCGTTTCTGCCGTCTCTGCTTCTGCCTGTGTCTCCTCCTCTGTTTGCGTTTGTGTTTCTGTTTCTGCCTCTAAATAGACCTGTTTCCCTGTCCCGCAGCCGACACTAAAAATAAAGCAGACCAAAACAGCTGCCATCCATCTTCTTTTTAACCTCATAAGCGTTCTCCTTCTCTCTGCGAACGAAGGAGCTCTCAATGCCCATTAGTTCTATTCTAACGAAAATTGACCGCTATGACAAGGGGCATTGTAGTTTTTTCAGAAATATTTTGAAATTGTCTCCTCAAGCGCCACCCAGAAATCTCTGGCGTCAACGGAATTCGGCGCAAGTATCGCCGATTCATAAGACTCATAGGCAACCTGCTCGACCCAGTCCGGCTCCCTAGACGGGATCACTGAATAATGACCGCTTAACGGATGCAGCTGCTCCGCCATCGTCACCGTAGCAAAATAAGCAAAATCTGCCGCCTCATCCCCCTTATCAGAAAAATCATTGACGACAAGCATATCCGTCGTTGCACAGGGATACGCCGGAAGCGTTTCATTTAACGCCGGTATTTTCATCAGGGAATATCCATATCCCTCCAGCTGCTTGAGCGAGCTTGTATCAATAAGCGCCGACAACGTTCTTCCATTACGGAAATTGTCAAGGATGCTCTCCTCAGAGACCGTCTCCGTATCTATGGAGAAGGACTGCAGGATCGTCGCAAAATAATCAAGGTCCTGCTGATACAGTGTCTGGTCATAAATCACCTGAAGCACCTCAGGCTCCGTCTTTTCAAACGTCACGCTGTTGGAAATAAACGGAAAATCATAAAAGGCATCATTGACATCCCACTCCAGAAGATATTCCACATTTTCCGGCGGCTCATTTTGATTGGAGTAATCGATCAGCGCCTGCAAGGAATTTGGCGCTGCTTCAAAATAATCGGTCTGATAGATAAATACACAGGTATTGTAGCCTAACGGATAACCCAGCAGCTTATCTCTGTAGGTCGCCGCAGTCACCGCGTTCTTCGCCGTATTCACACCGTCAAGTCCCTTTTTGTTTTCTTCGGCAAGACCGTAACGATATACCTCCTCCAAATTATCTCCTGCGATCAGGTATACATCCGGAAACGCCTCCCCGCCCATAGTCGCATCATAAATCTTTCCAATATAATCAAGCGTCTCCTGACACTGTACGTTGACCTTAATCCCCGTTTTTTCATAATATGCAAGCGCCGCCTGCGTGAAAAATTCAGTATAGGTATCGTCCGTGTACCAAAAGGTCACATCGGAGGCTGCCGTTTGATACGCCTCCTGCGCCGCCTCTGTTTCATTGCTCCCCTTTGTCTCTCTGTGAAACCAGCCGCTCCTTGTCACACCAACTGCTGTAAGTACAAGCGCACCGCCTACCGCCGCTGCGCAGATGAATTTCTTTTGTATCGCTTTCATTCTTCTTCCCTATGCTCTTTTCATATTTTATGGATGACAGAAACGCCCCCTGCCGCTCCATGCCCGCACGCCTCTTTTGATCATCTATGGCAATGCCGGATGAAACGCATTCCGCCGCTCTGTCCGTCTTTAAAATAATAGCATAGGTTTTCGCATTTATCAAAGCTTTTACGCATTCTGAGCTCAAGAAATTGCACAGGCTTTCTCTCACATAAATGAAGCGATATTTTTTCTATCTCGCATAATTATTCACGTTTAATTTCACCACAAAGCTTCTCCTTTTGGGCAAGGCAGCCCCCTCCCTCTTTTCCCGATACTTTTGATAGAAAAATGGCGTGTATACGACGAGATACAATCCTCTCTATACTCTCTGCCTTATGATTCTCTAATGGCTTATTGTATTTTTATAAATAATTTATGCATATTCTTACTTGTCATTTGTTTGGTTTTATTGTATACTTCGATATAGCATGTTACGAAATCTGATAGAAAAGGAGTTTACCCATGAAAGAAAAAGTAATTTTAGCGTATTCCGGCGGTCTGGATACCACTGCCATCATCCCCTGGCTCAAGGAGAATTATGACTATGACGTAATCTGCTGCTGCATCGACTGCGGACAGGAGGAGGAGCTTAACGGTCTGGAGGAGCGCGCGCTCTCCTGCGGCGCTTCCAAACTATACATTATAGACATCATCGACGAATTCTGCGACGATTACATCATGCCATGCGTCAAGGCAAATGCCGTATATGAGAACAAATATCTGCTCGGCACCTCAATGGCACGCCCGCTGATCGCAAAAAAGCTTGTTGAGGCTGCAAAAAAAGAAGGCGCTGTCGCTATCTGCCACGGCGCGACAGGAAAGGGCAACGACCAGATCCGTTTTGAGCTTGGCATCAAGGCGCTCGCGCCGGAGCTTAAGATCATCGCTGCATGGAGAGACGACAAGTGGACCATGCAGTCCCGTCAGGACGAGATCGATTACTGCAAGGCACACGGCATCGACCTCCCGTTCTCTGCAGACACCAGCTACAGCCGCGACCGCAATCTCTGGCACATCAGCCATGAGGGACTTGAGCTCGAAGACCCTGCTGCAGAGCCGGATTATGAACATCTTCTGGTGCTTGGTGTATCGCCGGAGAAGGCGCCGGACGAGGGTGAATATGTGTCTGTCACATTTGAAAAGGGAATTCCGACCGCAGTCAATGGCAAACAGATGAAGGTCTCCGATATTATCCGTGAGCTAAATGCCCTCGGCGGCAAACACGGCATTGGCATTATCGACATCGTGGAAAACCGCGTGGTCGGCATGAAGTCCCGCGGTGTTTACGAGACGCCGGGCGGAACGATCTTGATGGAGGCACACCAGCAGCTGGAGGAGCTTGTACTTGACCGTGCCACAATGGAAGTGAAAAAAGATATGGGAAATAAGCTGGCGCAGATTGTGTATGAGGGCAAATGGTTCACCCCGCTGTGCGACGCCGTACAGGCATTCGTGGACTCTACGCAGGAATATGTCACCGGAGAGGTAAAGCTTAAGCTTTACAAGGGAAACATCATCAAGGCTGGAACGACCTCCCCATACTCTCTCTACAGTGAATCGCTGGCAAGCTTTACGACCGGAGACCTCTATGACCACCACGACGCGGAGGGCTTTATCACACTGTTTGGGCTCCCGCTAAAGGTCCGCGCGATGAAGCTTTGGGAGAGTGGATCAAAAAATAAGTATGAATAATTTTCAAAAAAGCTGTTAATTTTCTAATTCTGCGCCTGAAAGCAAATTCTGTATTTCAGGCGCAAAGCAAACAGCTATGCAAAGCGTTCATCAAAAGTAAATCCCCTTTTTGATCCGTCTCACATTCCGGCTTCTTCCATGACAGACCACTTCTTTTTCCGGACCATCTCATAGAACTCCTCATACCCATACATACGCTCCATCGCATAAAAAAGCTTTTCCCCGTCAAATCCATAGGCAATCATGCCTTCCGCTTTCGTCCACGAGGGATTCCGGTAACATACGATTTTCTGAATGTATCCATACTTGATATACTTCCTTTTGCGAAATAATGAATCTACCCACACCCCATCCTGATCCCAGAAAATGCATTGCTTATCCTTGATCGCAAAAATGATCACAGGAAACAGCAGCAGCACTATAAGCAGACAAAGTAAAAGGATAAAATATATTCCACCCTCCCGGATGATCTCTGCCCATGTATCTCCCGTGTCCAGCTTTGCCAGTATTATAACACCTAATGCGAGGAACGGTGTTACTGCCATTACTCCACAGCCAAAATATAATCTTGCATTGTCTTCGTACATCATGTTTGCATTCGGAGGAATATCTTTTCTCTTTCTCTGCTTTCCCTGACGCATCCTCCAAAACATCCCGCCCGCCAGCACGCCTCCCACTGCTATAAATAGATTGATACACAACTCTATCAGCTTTTCCATTGGCTTATCTCCCGCTATTCTCTTTCTATGATTGAATCAGCCGATTTGACACCTCTGTGATTCTTTGTAAAAACTGACCCCCAAACGTCAGATTTTTTCATCTGACGTTTGGGGGCACCTCGTTTCTTAAAACGAGCGGTCTCGGAAACTCTATGAATCCCATAGTTCCGCTCTTTTTTATTTATTGA
>URJS01000058.1 GCA_900548205.1 uncultured Roseburia sp.
TGCCGTGCATTCCGCCCGAAACGGCTCACCGCCAATCCGCTCCTCCGGCGGAATCTCTTCGGCATTCACCGTAAGCAGCCGCAAGGTAAGCACGATGAACACCAGAATAAAAATGATTTTTGACAGTTTTCTCATATGTACCTCCTTATCCATGCCTAATCTTTCCCCTCATCTTCGCTTTTTCCTTCAATCTCTGCGCACATCTTCCGGCGGTAATATATATCAACCAATCCCTTTGTCAGTCTGTCTGAAAATCCTTCTGTCACCTCTACGGTAACGATAAATTCTTTCTCCTTCCTCTTTGCCATGTAATTACCTCCTAGGGTTATCCTATGTGTTACCGATTGTCCGCCTTTCCTGTTTGTTGTACTCAAACAATGTTTCTCTCACCTCCTCTTTGATGTACCAGCTCCCTCTTGCTTTTTCACTCCATCTAACCTATAATTGTCTTATCAGCGTTGCCGCGCTGAAATACAAATGAAAGGAGAACGTTATCACTATGGATGATTTTTTACCACTTTCGGATGTTCGTGACTACGATCATGCTGATTGGAAATATGAAAAAATCATGGAGCAAATTCATGATTTCGAAAAAGAACTGGACGACGACCACGAAATTGCATTAAAACTTGCTTCTTTCGGTTCATCCACAACTATGACTGTTGCTTCCATCGGCTATCAAAATCCTGATATGCTGTACTTTTACGGCTTTGTAAATGGAAAAGATGCCCAGCTCATACAGCACACCAATCAGCTTAACTTCTTGATTACTTCTGTTGAACGTCAGGATAAATCAAAACCGGCACACAGAATTGGTTTTCTTAATGCCGTCGAATAGAAACTGACTTTGTCATTCTCTTGTTAAGCTGCGCTGCAATGTGTTGAACAATCTCTTTTGGCTGACTTTGGACTTTATCTTCAAGGTCAGCCACTCTTTTCTCGAGTGCTTTCCACTTTTTCTTTGAAACCCGCAACCTCTCTCACCTCCTCACTGATGTACCAACTCTTTCTCTCGTTTCCCCGCCGCCATACACTCCGCCATTCCAAGCATATACCCCTTGTCTCGTTCCCTCATACGCGGTAAAGCTTCGCTAATTGCTCGCAGGATTCGCTTTTCCTCAGCGCTAAGCTGTGTTCTGTTTAAGTCTTTATTATTCATTCATCGCACCTCCTTTGTTTGATTTGTGTGATTATAATATCATACTTAGTCATACTCTGTCAACCAAAAAATTTGACATAGTGTGATTATTGTGTTATTTTAGTCGCAAGGAGGTGTTATTGATTGAACAGTAGAATCAGAAAAGTAAGAACTGATAACGGATTAAAACAAGATGACTTTGCAGAAAGGCTTGGTCTGACAAAAAATTTTATATCATTAATTGAAACCGGTGGTAGAGACCCATCCGACAGGACTGTATCCGATATATGTCGGATATTCAATGTGAATGAAGTTTGGTTGCGAACTGGAGATGGTGAGCCATATGTACCTCTTTCCCGTAGCCAAGTGATTACAGACTTTTGTGTAGACCTTCTCCAAGATGAAGAAGATTCTTTTCGCCGCCGTTTTATTGAAGCCGTATCGGAGCTTTCTATTGACGAATGGAAGGTTTTGGAAAAAATTTCAGATTCCATGAAAAAAAAGAGCTAGGAGGAATCTCCTAGCTCAAATAACGTCTTATAAATCTATGTATAATCTCAAGTTTCTCAAAATCTTCTAGCCCGTTTACCCAATTAATAATACATTTCCTATAATACTCCATAGTTATGCCACCCTCCATACTTTCTTTTGTAGTCCTCACTCCGAGTGTAGTTTTGTTTGGCAGCGCGCTTCATGGTTGTATTATATCACGACATGCGTAGATTGCAATAGTATTCCAGAATCCTGGACACTTTCTAAGGTCTCTTGCTCCATACGGAGCTGTACAGGCTCTCAATTGGCACCTTTAACGCCCTGGCAATCTCCTCCAACTCATTGATCGTTGGTGATTTACTGCCATTTAAGATATTGTAAAGCGTAGATCGTGATATTGATAAAAACGGTACAATACGATTGACCTTTATATTTTTCTCTTTCATCACTTGTTTGATCAGTATTTTTGCCATTTATTTATCATATCAGAGATATTTGCGCCTGTATTGTGGAAATGTCTGGAAATTATGGGGATTTGCCATGTAGACTTTTCTACTTTTGTATGTTACTATTTTAGTAGAATATAACGAAAGAGGGGTAACTCTTATGGCACTCATTAATTGTCCAGAATGTGGAAAAGAAATAAGCGATAAGGCATCTGTATGTCCCAATTGCGGGTGTCCTGTTGAAAAACCAACACCACAAAAAATAATTTCTCCAACAACTATGCCACAAAGGAAGAACAATCACGGCTGTTCTGTAATAATCATTTTATTTTTAATGTTTTGCGTTGCATTTGGTGTATTCGTAACACAAGGTGGCAAAAATATTTCTTCCATTGCAGGAAAATATCTTGATGTAACTGATGAGCAAGGGAAAGTTATTGATAGTGTACTGAAGGACTGCGGAATCACTAAAGTGGCGACATTTGAGTATGATCCTCTTCTGGATAATGTCCACTCCGAGGGCGAGACTGGTTATAGGCTTTCTATCAATGACAGTGTTTACAACATTATTTTATACTTAAATGCAGATAAGACAGTATATTCTTTAAGTTATAACACATATCCATTATATTCTGAAAATACTGTTGTTGCCACATTGCAGGATTACACCTTTACTACTGATGAAACATCCGATTTGATGATAATGTGCGAGGATAAAGTCAAAGAAATATTAGCATCACCCTCAACTGCCAATTTTCCAAATATACTTGAATGGGGGTTTGCTAAAGAAAAAAATATTGTTACTGTTCAAGGTTATGTAGATGCACAAAATGCTTTTGGTGCAGAAGTGAGAAGTAATTTTCAGTTCATAATTGATACAGATTCACAAACCATACAATCACTTGTATTTGATGGTGAAGAACTAATTAAACAATAACAAGTATACTTTTCTGCCATGTTGCCGACATTGGCAAAATGGCAGAAAATTCTAACATTTTTACTCTGGTCTTGATATTTTAATTCCTTTGTATACCTCAACAGCAGTTATTAGCGCTAAAATAATCTCATAAGCATACATTCTTTCAAAGATTACATACTGTTTTACATCGAATAAACAAAAAACAACATATCTTTGAATTAGAAACAGGGAGCAATATGCAAATGTGTATATGCTGACTTTTGAAATATAGTACCTTACATCAGATGGTTTCATGTTGTTCCCTCCTTTATATTTATTCTATTACTTTTATAGTAAAAATTCTATAGACAATTTGTTAACAATATCAAAACCTCTTACTCCGCTGCCACCAGGGCTACATACTTCCGAAATAGAAGTCCTCGCATTTTTAAAGCCAAACTATCAGAATCCTTATCATCCTAATATCAAATTCATTGTACATATGCTAATGTATTGTGTATAATAAATATGGAGTAAATATAATCTATATACAAGTCTGGCATCCGGTCACAAAAAGCCTTCACCTTTGTGAGGGCTTTTTACACGAAAACACATGCAAAAATATTTGTTTTTATATTGACAAATACTTTTATATGTGTTAATATAGGAATGTCAGGAGGGAATATACATGAAAAGTTATTCATCCAGAGATGTTATAAAAATGCTGAAAGCGGATGGCTGGTATGAAGTAAATGTGGAGGGTAGCCACCACCAATACAAACATCCAACCAAGAAGGGACGTACTACAGTGAAGCATCCTGACAAAGACATCCCAGTAAAAACGCTAAGACGCATCGAGGAACAGTCGGGGCTAAAATTCAGATAGCCCCGACGCCCTCCCGGCGCATCAAATTAAGGAGATGATACCATGAAAAAAGTAGAACGCTATTTTTACCCCGCAGTTTTCGCCTATGAATCGGGTCAGGAAATTTCTGTTGATTTTCCAGACTTGAAATGCGCTACAAGTGGCATAAACGACGATGACGCGCTCCTGTCAGCAAGGGAACTTCTCGGCTGTGTCCTTTATGGATTGGAGGAAGATGGTGAAGAAATCCCTTCTCCTACTCCTCTATCCGAAATCAATGCAGCACCTAACGAGAGAGCTGTTCTCGTTGACGTATATATGCCGTCCATTCGTCATGCTCATGTGAATCGTTCTGTCAATCGCACTGTAACATTACCTGCCTGGCTCAATGCTGCCGCATTGGAGCACAATATTAATTTCTCTCAGGTATTGCAGGACGCTTTGAAATCACAGCTGCACATCGGTTAGCTTGAAGCACGGAGAATCTGTATGAACTGTTTTTTATGCAAAGGCAGCCTGACTGCTGCCACAACTGCCTATATGACTACTTGCTACAACTGCTGCATCATCATTAAAAATGTTCCATGCTCCAAGTGCGGCCAGTGCGGCGAAGAATTTATTGACGGCACAGCCCTGCTCAAGATTGAAAAGATTATTGACAGCCTGTTCCCCGTGATGGCGGAAGTCGCTGTGATAGATTTTAAAAGCGTTGCATAGCTGGATGTGGAATGGCAGAAAAATGAGGAAATGAAATGTATCATGTCTACTATCATATCATCTTCTTATAACCTTTTATACCGGAAAACATTTCCACTTTTATGTGTATTATGCGCATTTTCTTATTGACTCTGATGTGTATTATGTGTATAATATTTTTATAAGGAGGTACGAAAGAACAATGCGAGCCAGAGAAATTGAAAAAATAATAATGTCAGATGGCTGGTACTTCGTTAAGCAGGTAGGGTCACACAGACACTACAAGCACCCGTCAAAACCCGGAAAGGTAACGATTCCGATTCATTCTGGAGATCTTGATAAGCGTACCACTAATTCCATTCTTAAACAAGCAGGGCTTGCATAGCCCTGCACCATCTTAATATTAGGAGGTCATGATATGAAACTGATTTATCCGGCAATCTTCACTCCATGCGAGGAGAAAGTAGGCTTTACTGTCGTCATTCCAGATCTTCCGGGCTGTGTCACAGAAGGGGATTCTTTGATCCATGCGATCGATATGGGTATGGATGCGGCGTGTGGATGGGTTCTCGGAGAGCTCGAGGATGGCAATCCAATCCCGTCCCCTACACCATACGATCAGGTTGCGGCTGATACCGGAAGCATTGTCAATCTGCTTGTTCTTGACATGGATGCCTATACGGAAAAATACGGAGAGAAAGCTGTCCGCAAGAATATTACGATTCCTGCATGGCTGAACGCATACGGCGAATCGCACAATCTGAACTTTTCAAAAGTGTTGCAGGATGCACTTCTCCAGATGGCACAGCAGTAACCAGTTGCACCGGTGCAACTGCTGCATTTTATCCATCATCCTAAAGGAGGTACACATTATGAAGGCTCACGCCCTTATTGTCATTGGCATTTACGCAAGAAAATCTGTCTACCGGGATAACAGCGATTCTGTTCAAGTACAGGTAAAGTCCTGCAAGGACTATGCCCGCATCCTCTATCCAAGCACCGACATTAAGTTTATCATATATGACAGCGATGAGGGATTCTCTGGGAAGAATACGAACCGCCCTTGCTTTCAAAAACTGATCTCTGATGTCAAATCCGGCAAACTTCAAGTTGTCATGGTGTATAAGCTTGACCGTATCAGCCGTAGTGTGAAGGATTTCTCCGATACTTACGAGCTGCTGCAAGCACACGATGTCGCCTTTCTCTCCGTCAAGGAGACGTTTGACACATCTACCCCAATCGGAAGAACCGTTATGTATATTCTTGCCGCATTTGCGCAATTAGAACGCGAAAATACATCCGAGCGCGTATCTGACAGTATGATGGCTCTCGGTGCGGGTGGTAAATGGACCGGCGGAAAACTTCCGCCTGGCATGTCCTCGATCCGTAAAATCGTCGGCGATAAGGAGCATTCTTTTCTCATAGTGGATCAGCAGCGCATCGGGGTGGTAAAGACCATCTATGACCTCTATCTGTCCGGCAAAACGATCACTGCCATTGAACGGTACTTCCGTGACAACGGAATCCGTACGGAATCCGGCAAATTTTTCGGCACGAACCAGATATACAGTATTCTTGCAAACCCTGTTTATTGCTCCAATGCCCCAGACGCATACTATTATTTTAAAGAAAAAGGCTATCGTCTGCCAGAGCTCGAACAGTTTGACGGCAAACGCGGTCTGATCGGCTACGGAAAAACAAAGCAAACGAATAAGACCGTAAAAACAAACACATGGGCAATTGCAATCGGTATCCATCAGCCGGTTATTCCTGCAAAAGACTGGATTGCTTGTCAGAATCGTTTTGGTGAGAATAAGATGTACCGATGCAACAAGTATGAAATCGGCATCTTAAAGGGTATCTTGCGTTGTAAATGCGGCGCTCGTATTGACGTCCGTACTTACAGCAAGAATGATCGCCTGTTCTCCTACTATTATTGCTCTAAAATGTCCCGTCACGGGAAATCTGCTTGTAATACTGGATATGTGAAAGTAGACACGATAGACAACCTGTTCATCGAAAAGCTTCGTGCAATCAAACTGCATCCTACAAGTATTGTGCTGAAATCAGAATCCGGCTATGTAAATACACAAAAGCTTCATACAGACCTAAAAAAAGTATCTGATGGAATCCGTAATCTAACCAATGCCCTTATGGAGAACGCATCCTCCTCTGCGTCCTCTTATATTGTTGCGCAAATTGAGCAGCTTGATAAGGAGAAGCGCCTTTTAGAAAAAAAGCTTCATGCTGCCGAACAAAACAACCGTGCTGCGGCTACTGCTGCCGAAACAAAAGAAAATATTTACCGTGATATTTGCAGACTTCTGGATAACTTTGACGATATGACTTATAAGGAAAAAAATGAGTTGCTTAAAAATACTGTTACTTCCTGTATTTTAGCGGATGATGAGATTCGCATTATCTTTTGATAATGTTCTATATATTATGCGTATTGGCGTTCCCACCTGCCCCATCATATCATGTCCCAGATGCTGTCTGCGGTATCCATAGCTTCGTGAAACCCCAAAATCATCATAATCACTATATTCAAAATCTCTCGCTATCGGCGAAAATCCCTTAAGCCCATACTTTTTTACATAACCCCCTCCCTCTTTTTCCTGTATCTCGTACTCCCCGACAAGCCCTCCGAGCACAGCCGTATACGCTTCTTTATAATAAGAAAAATATTTCATATCCTTTGTTGCATTTTCCATCGTCACTTCACCGCTTTGAATCTGTTCTGCAATTTTATGGATCTCCTCCACCGCGCCAACTCCAAAATCGCCGCCTCCCTTTGCAGCCGCATATGCAAGTAATTCAATCCAATTCAGATGATGCTCTGTTCCATAGCTCTCAACGTCATAGGTATATGCTTTGCACAATGCCTCATAAGAAACATTAAAATCCACCCACTTAATATTCTCCCCGGAAGTCTCAACAACCGCCTGTTCCGAAAAAGCTCCATCTCCCGCAAAAATTACCAAAACTGCAAATAAAATTGCCATTTCCAATAAAATCGCCGCCTTTAGTCTGCCCTCCCGCTCTCGTTTCATTCTCCCTTCGCTCATACCCTGCCTGCTGCTTCATTTCTTTTCATTATATAAAAAAGGAGAACGGACTATTCATCCTTTCTCCCTGCACCTGCTGCATGTGCCATATAAAACAGAATTTTGGCACTGCAGTTCAAACTTATGTTCCTCTCTGATATGCATAGATATCTCATTCATAAAATCACATTCCAAATGAAAAATACTGCCGCAGCAGACACATTTTAAATGGAGATGCTCCTTGCAACGATGTCCCCGCTCCACATACTGATAAGCCGCCTTTCCTCCCTTTTCAGAGACATACTTCATGACAGTCCCCTCATGTGCAAGCTTATCCAAATAGCGATAAATCGTCGTAATATTGACCTCGCTCCCGCTCTCCTTCAGATAGTCATCAATATCTGCTGCCGTAACCGCCCGACTCTCATTACTCTTTAAAAAATCTAAAATTCTTCTGCGGCTTGCCGTCTCATATCCACGTCCCGCCATATCCATACCTCCGGACCTTGTTTTCTAAAATGTAATTCCAAAAAACTCTATCAGCACACCCCAAAAGACGCCCATTCCATAAAGTGCTGCCAGTATTCCTAAATTTTGCTTCCTGTCACGATTTAAACGAAACAACACTAAAATCCCAACGCCTGCATTGACCAAAAGTCCTGACATCATTGCCCCGGAATTTATGATCCCATCCAGATACAGTTCCGTGATAACAACCGAAGAAGCACAATTTGGGATCAGGCCGATCAATGCCGCAGCTGCCTCTCCTACAATCGGAACTGCGGTAAACACTCTCGCCAAAGCATCCTCCCCGATCACCTCGACCGCTCCTGTCACAACAAAAGAGATCAGAAAAATATAACAGAATATGCGCAGTGTGTGCTTGCATGCAGACAGGAAGATACCATCCTCACAATGACACTTTTCTTCCTCGCATACCGCGTGAATGTCCATCTTTTTTTCCGTACGCCCCATCGTCTTTACATAAATCCATTCTGCAAAAAATCCGGAAATTACAGCGATCAACACCTTAGCCCCCAATATCTTAGCGATTGTAGAAACAGGAACTGACTGCGAAATTAAAATTGGCAGCATTTCATCTGATGTCGACAGATAAATCGCCAGAAGCGTTCCAACTGTAATGACCCGTCCGGCGTACAGACTGGATGCAGCCGCCGAAAATCCACACTGTGGAAGCACGCCAAGCATCCCTCCCCACGCCGGACCAAACTTCCCCGCAGTCTGAATCATTCCCTTTATTTTACCACCGGTATGATGCTCCAAAAACTCCATAAAAAGATAGGTAAGAAATAAAAACGGAAGCAGCTTTACCGTATCTCCTACCGAATGCTCCAAAATATGCCATAACATATGTTCCATTGACTTTCATTCCTTCCTGTTATCAAAAACGCAAATCTCTTGCATTTGCAACTGATTTGCGTTTTATTATACCTGATATTTCTGAATTGTCAATGGAAAAGCCGGCAATCTCCTGCTATTTTTTCTTTTACAGATGCTGAATGCGTGCAAGCGCTGCCAACGTATTCTCACGGCTTCCAAATGCCGTCAGCCGGAAATACCCCTCGCCGCTTGGTCCAAAACCTGCCCCCGGTGTTCCTACAACATTTGCGTGCTCCAGCAAATAATCAAAAAAGTCCCATGACGTCATCTGATCCGGCGTCTTCAGCCAAATATACGGTGCATTCACCCCTCCAAATACCGTATATCCGGCATTTTTAAGACCTTCCCTGATCAATCTCGCATTCTCCATATAATATCCAACCTGAGCTTTTAGCTGCTCTTTTCCTTCTTTTGAATACACTGCCTCTCCTGCACGCTGTACAATATAGGGTGCACCGTTAAATTTCGTGCCATGACGCCTTGCCCACATATCATGCAGTGAAACACCGCCGCATTTTAATTTCTTTGGCACCACCGTATAACCAAGCCGCACGCCGGTAAATCCAGCATTTTTAGAAAAACTTCGGATCTCGATCGCACATGTCTCCGCTCCCTCGCACTCATAAACAGAATGTGCGACGTCCTTTTCAGAAATATACGCCTCGTAAGCCGCATCATAAATGATCACGGCTCCTTCCCTGTTTGCATAATCCACCCATGTCTGCAGCTGACTTCTCGTAATCGTGGTACCCGTCGGATTATTTGGCAGACACAAATAAATAAGGTCGGGCGTTTCCTTCGGAAATTCCGGCACAAAATTATTTTCCATTATGCAAGGCATATAAATTACATTGCTCCATTTTCCGGACCTTTCATCATATGTACCGGTCCTTCCCGCCATTACGTTAGAATCCACATAAACAGGATAAACGGGATCACAGACTGCAATTCGATTATCCTCTGAAAAAAGCTCCTGAATATTGGCAGAATCGCTCTTAGCTCCGTCAGAAACAAAAATCTCATCCGCCCCAATTTCACAGCCCCTTGCCCGATAATCATTCTCTGCAATGACAGTGCGCAAAAATTCATACCCAAGATCAGGCGCGTAGCCATGAAATCCCTCCGCGCTTGCCATATCGTCTACTGCCTTGTGCATTGCCTGAATGACCGCAGGAGCGATCGGCTGCGTAACGTCTCCAATGCCAAGACGTATCACCTGTTTTTCAGGATGCTTCGCTGTATAATCACTCACCTTTCCCGCAATCATACTAAACAGATAACTTCCCGGCAATTTTTGATAATTTTCATTTATTTTGTACATACTGCTCTCCCTCTCTTACTATATCATATCTTTTTTATATTATCCCTCTTTCAAGTATACCATTCCGTTTCATCCCCCGCAAGCTTTGTTTACTGGGAATCAAAATTTTTTATTCCTTGAGACAGCTATTTCTTGCTTCTTTAAAATATTCCAACACCTTCTCATACTCCATGGGACCGCCAAACAGATCGAGGGCGCTCCCGATCGTAACATCAATCTTATTTTTCCCAAGCTTCTTGACACGCTCCAAATCCTCAAAATTTCCGATTCCGCCTGCATAAGTGACGGGAAGCCCCTCCCATTCCCCCAGCATTTGTACTAACGGTTCTTCTATACCTGCTTCTTTCCCCTCCACATCCACCGCATGAACTAAAAATTCAGCACAATAATTTCCCAGCTTATCCAGCAGGTCGGCACTCATCTTCTCCTGTGTAAACTTTTGCCAGCGATCCGTCACAATATAATATTCCTCTCCTCTCCTTCTGCAGCTTACATCAAGAACAAGCCGCTCCGGTCCTACCAGCTTAGAAATCTCTAACAGCCTGTCATAATCAATCCTTCCATTCCAAAACACATACGAGGTAACGATCACATGACTTGCCCCCATCTCCAAAAACTCCTTGGCATTTTCCGGCGTGATCCCTCCTCCCACCTGCATTCCACCGGGATATGCACACAGAGCAAGTCTTGCCTGCTCCTTTGACTGCTCATAACATATACTTTCTTTTCCATTCAGCAAAATAATGTGTCCTCCAACAACACCCGTTTCCTTATATAAATGCGCAAAAAAATCAGCGTTCTGTTCAGAAACAAAATTTTCTTTTACCGCATCACCTGCATCATTCAGACTTCCCCCGATAATCTGCTTTACTTTTCCATTATGAATGTCAATACACGGTCGAAATTCCATTCGTATACCTCCTCAAACTCCATGATAAAAGTTGACACCGACTGATCCACAACCTCCAGGAACCGTTATCCTGCTACCAGCATATCACGCCCTCCCTGCTTTGTGAATATTTTTCCGCAGCATATTCATTTTTGTGCGGCAGCTTTATCTTATGCCCTTTTTGTGAATTGCAGCTTATCTATCGTTGACATGCACACATTTTTTTGCTATTATCTGACTAATATATTTTTATCACAAGCACAGGATAATGATGGAGAAAGCGAGGAAAACAGAATGGGAACAATAATCGGTGAAGGAATTACTTTTGATGATGTGCTCTTAGTACCTCAGTACTCAGAAGTAACGCCAAATATGATCGATCTGACCACACATCTGACCCAAAAGGTTGTTTTAAATATCCCTATGATGAGCGCAGCAATGGACACTGTCACAGAACACAGAATGGCAATCGCCATGGCAAGGCAGGGCGGTATCGGCATCATTCACAAAAATATGTCAATTCAGGCTCAGGCGGATGAGGTAGATAAGGTAAAGCGTTCTGAAAATGGCGTCATCACAGACCCGTTTTTCCTCTCTCCGTCACATACACTTTTGGACGCTGAGAATTTAATGCGTAAATTTCGCATTTCCGGCGTTCCGATCTGCGAAAACGGAAAATTAGTCGGAATTATCACAAACCGTGATTTAAAATTTGAAACAGACTTTACAAAAAAAATCAAAGAGAGCATGACCTCAGAGGGACTCATCACCGCCCCCGAAGGGATCACCTTAGAGGAAGCAAAAATGATCCTTGCAAAAGCACGCAAGGAAAAACTGCCGATCGTGGATAAGGATTTCCATTTAAAAGGTCTTATTACCATCAAGGATATTGAGAAACAAATTAAATATCCACTCTCGGCGAAGGACGAGCTTGGCCGCCTGCTCTGCGGAGCCGGCGTTGGAATTACCGGTAATATGATGGATCGTGTAGACGCGCTGGTTAAGGCTCATGTCGATGTCATTGTTCTTGACTCTGCGCACGGTCATTCAAAAAATATATTGGAAGCCGTAAAACAGATCAAGACCTCCTATCCTGATTTACAGGTAATTGCCGGAAATGTTGCGACCGGAGAAGCGACACGCGACCTCATCTCTGCAGGTGCGGATGCGGTAAAGGTCGGCATTGGTCCCGGTTCGATCTGTACCACACGTGTTGTTGCCGGTATCGGAGTTCCGCAGATCACCGCGATCATGGACTGCTACAATGTTGCCAAAGAGTCCGGCATTCCAATTATCGCAGACGGCGGCATTAAATATTCCGGCGATCTGACAAAGGCACTCGCCGCAGGAGCTAACGTATGCATGATGGGCAGCCTATTCGCCGGATGTGATGAAGCTCCCGGCACATTTGAATTATATCAAGGCAGAAAATATAAGGTATACCGTGGTATGGGCTCTCTCGCCGCTATGGAAAACGGCAGCAAGGACCGCTATTTCCAGGAAGGCGCGAAAAAGCTTGTTCCGGAAGGTGTGGAAGGTCGTGTTGCCTACAAGGGAACTGTAGAAGATACTGTTTTCCAAATGGTTGGCGGTATCCGTTCCGGTATGGGATATTGCGGATGCCCTACCATTGAAGATTTAAAGACCAAGAGTAAGTTTGTGAAGATCTCTGCTGCTGCTCTCCGTGAGAGTCATCCGCATGACATTCACATCACAAAAGAGGCTCCAAACTACAGTATTGACGAATAACCTGTTCCTTTATATAATACTTTTGTAATTTACAAACATTCCGGCACAGTTTCTGTGCCGGAAACTACTTGCCGGCAAAACGGATGTTGTCTGGCACTATTTTAGTTGAGGTGAATTTATTTGGATTCTGTTGACATATTTCAATTAGTATTTTTAGTTATTTTACTTTTATTATCTGCATTCTTTTCTTCCGCAGAGACAGCGCTTACCACAGTAAACCGTATTCGTATGCGGACGCTCGCAGAGGACGGTGACAAACGGGCAGAGCGCGTACTCCGTATCACTGATGATTCCGGAAAGATGCTTTCCGCTATTCTTATCGGCAATAATATCGTGAATCTTTCCGCATCCTCGATCGCAACCTCTTTGGCGATTGAGCTCTGGGGCAGCGTTGGCGCCGGTATCGCAACCGGTATCCTGACATTACTTATTTTGATATTTGGAGAGATCTCTCCGAAAACGCTCGCTACCATTTATTCGGAACGCATCGCACTCACCTATTCTGCCGCAATCGAGCTGCTGATCAAAATATTAACTCCGGTTATTTTTCTTATTAATAAGCTCTCTATGGGTTTTCTTCTTTTAATGCGCGTCGATCCAAAAGCCGGCGAGCAGCAATTAACCGAGGAGGAGCTTCGCACAATTGTAGATGTTGGTAAGGAATCCGGCGTTCTGGAAACGGAAGAACATGAAATGATCAATAACCTGTTTGATTTTGGTGATGCTCAGGCAAAGGAAGTAATGGTTCCCCGGATTGACATGACCTTTGCAAATATTGCAAGCACTTATGATGAGCTTATTGAAATTTTTCAGGAGGATAAATTTACAAGACTTCCCGTATACGAAGATACCACCGATAATGTTGTCGGCATTCTTAATATGAAGGATCTTTTGCTTTATAAGGACAAGACCCACTTCTGTATTCGTGACATTATGCGTGAACCCTATTTCACCTATGAACACAAGAATACAGCCGAGCTTTTTATGGAAATGCGAAAATCCTCTATTTCTCTTGCTATCGTCCTTGACGAATATGGTGCAACCGCAGGATTAATCACCTTAGAAGACCTTCTTGAGGAAATTGTCGGTGAAATCCGTGACGAATATGACACTGATGAGGAGGATTCTATCCTTCCCTTAAATGAACGGGAATTTCTCGTACTTGGCTCCACTAATCTGGATGATCTTTGCGATGCTCTTTCACTTGATTTTCGTTCGGAAGATTACGATACCATCGGAGGGTACCTTGTCGGTTTGCTTGACCATCTTCCCGAAAAAAATGAAATTATCATTACAGATGACAATGTCCTCCTTCGCGTCGAGCAGATGGACAAAAATCGCATTGAAAAAATTTATATCAAGAAGCCTGAAGAAAAAGCGGAGAATGAAGATATCCCTGCTCCCTAATGCTTTCGAAATATTGACACAGAAATTAATATCTCACATCGGCAATTGTGCGATAGAGAAATATTTCTGTGTCATTTTTCTTTCTGTAATCCGGCTTTTATATACTGATCATAAAAATTTTGTAAAGTTTCCTCCGTGCTCCATATATCGCTCTTTAGAATATACTTCTTCATCTCTACAATTTCCTCCCGCGTAAATGCATATGTCTCAATCGCTGTTCCGTTACTAAGATTTGTAAACGCTTCTTTCATTATCGACGCATACTCCTGATCTGTTTTCCAAACAGAATCATCTGCTATCCCACCATTCTCATACGGCTGATAATAATAATGCTCATTGATAAAGCGCGTCGTTCCCTTTTGTTCCACTTCTTGTGCTGTAGTATCTACCACATGCACCGTAATCTGTTTTTTATAGACACTTCCAGAGCTGTCTACAACCATCAGATTCTCCGTGCAGCTCCCATTTCCCTGAAACTGCGTAAAGTCTGTCGGCGCGTAGTCTGGGATTGAAAAGGATGTACTATTTTCATGAAATCCCGGCATTATAGGACTTCCATCCTCACGATCTGATGCCGTTGCATGGCTTAATATCTCCATATCTGTAATAAAACCGTTCTGTGCCTGTTCCAAAGTATAATAAAGGTCTGATGCCTGAATCCACGGGCAATCATCCCAAATCGCATATAAGGAAATGACTGCCCCGTTTTGACTTGTCACACCCGCGGCCTCTGCCAAAGCTTTTACATCAACTATTTCTCCTGCCTTCCATTGTGGCGTTAAACTATCCTTTCCTGCTTCTAACGACCAGCCTAAAAAGACAGACGGATAAACCTTTGGTTTTTTCTCCGGCTGCTCTGAGACAGCTTCTTCACCACTCTGTTCATTTACATTGCCTTCTCCTTCCTGGGTGACAGAAGGATTTGTTTCTTCCAAAGATGCCTGTTGATCATCTCCCTGTACAGGTTCTCCTTGTTCTAACGCTCCATCCGGCGATGTCACTTCTTCTTTATTTGCTTGTTCTGTTTCATCTGCTTGTTCCACTCCCTGATCTGATAATTGAGTCTTCAAATCAGTATGATTTTCTTCCGCCTGCTTTCCTTCTTCCGCCTCTCCCGAAAGACTAAGCGCACCGGAGAGAACTGCCTCGGTGACATTGATGCCTTCTTTGGTATACTTTACATAATGAGCTTCTCCATCCGGCAAGAACACCTGTTTATCATACTGCGTTGCAATATCATCAATATGTGTCACCTCACCGCCGCTGTTTGGATGAAAGGTAATCGTATAGGCATTTGCTTCGGCATCTGCACGCATTGTAATGTCCTGGTTCGGCATCTGGAAACCATAATCTTTTTGTGCTATGTTGTAACTGCCCGTCCAGCCCTTCCAGTGATAGCCCGGCTTTACCGTAGCCCCGATATTTACATCACTTCCATACGGATGATCACCGTCTCCTGTCACCGATTCAATACCGTCACCACCCTGTACCACTAAGGTATATTTGGGCACTGCTTTTGATTCTGCCGTCCACATCCGCTCGATCCAATACCCGGTGTTCGTTCCGTCTGAACGAAGATAACCATGAAAGCCGGCACTGTTTTCAAAAACTGTCTTTCCTCCATTATTTGCCTGACACTGTACCGTATAACTGATCGTACTGCCATTCATCATGGACGCTACTGCACTTCCATGAAAGGTAACCGTATTACCGTTGATCGTTCCCTCAATCTGTGTACTGCCATTTACG
>URJS01000059.1 GCA_900548205.1 uncultured Roseburia sp.
TCCGCCCTGTATGCAAAAATCTCATCCTTTATGCATTGTGTTTCCGAGACTACTCTTTGATTGACATAAGAGTGGTTCGCGAAGCGTGCCACTCGTTGTTTGTTGTCTTTAGTGTAACACCCGTACAAGGATCTGTAAAACAATCCTCCGTTTGCAGACAGCTCAACGCAGCCTCTGTCTGTGTATAATTTTCCCCTGGCTGCAAATACTGTTTCCATACAGCCAGTCCACAATTTTAAGGAGGATTTACGATGACAACGACCGATACCATTTCTCTTTTGCGCGAATGTAACACGGGAACACAGATGGCAGTCTTTTCCATCAACGAGATACTGGAAAATGTAAAGGAACCAAAACTTTTGGAATTGCTCGCGACAGCGAAGGAACGGCACGAGCGGCTTGGCAATGAAATCCATGTGCTTCTGCAGCAAAACGGCGACGAGACAAAGGACCCCGGCGCTATGGCAAAAGGCATGTCATGGCTGAAAACAAACGCAAAGCTCGCCTTAAATGACAGCGACCGCGTCTGCTCAGGACTTGTGACAGACGGCTGCCACATGGGAATAAAAACGATCCAGCGCTATCTGAACGAGTATGTAGCAGCGGACAAAAGCTCCGTGCAAAAGGCAAAAGAGCTGATAAAAATGGAGGAGGAACTGGTCGAGGCACTAAAACCCTGGCTTTAGGGTCTCAGTGCCTTCCAATTTTCTGATACAATAGATTCTTTTTATAGACATTCCCAAAAGCTTATGCTATCCTAGCATTAGACAAATACACTCTTTATCGTAATGCCCGACGCCGGACGTTAATGTTGATCAGGAAGGAGCGCGATCTATATGCTACAGTCCATTTTAGGCGGCATTTTTTTTGCCTTATTAGGAATATTCATTTTTCTAAAGCCTGGTTTGGTCTGGTCTCTGACAGAACAATGGAAATCTTACCGGGCAGATGAACCGTCTGATCTCTATATGAAAAGCACAAAATTTGGCGGTCTTTTATTTACCTTATTCGGAATCGTTATGATTGTCCTTCCACTCCTTCTGGAATGACAATTTCCTGTATTTACAGAAGTTTTAAAGATCGTCTCAAAAAACAACGAGCGACACGTTTCACGAGCCGCTCTTATGTCAACCACAACTGCCGTCAGGGATACGTTTTGCACTTATCCCTGACGGCAGTTTTAAATTTTGCAGTATTAAATCAATGTCTCGATCTCGTCCAGCACCTCGCCAAACACATCAAGCGCATTCTGGATCGGAGTCGCTTCCTCCATATTGATACCGACCATCTTTAAGAGCTCTACCGGAGACTTTGAGCAGCCGCCGGATAAAAACTCCTTGTAGCGTTCCACAGCCGGAGCGCCCTTCTCCAAAATCTCATGCGCGATCGCAACTGCGGCAGAAAAGCTTGTCGCATACTGGTACACATAGAAATCATTGTAGAAGTGCGGGATCCTCGCCCACTCATAGGAGATCTCCTCATCGGAAACCATATCCGGACCGTAATACTTTTTGTTGAGCTCCAGATACAGTGCGCAGAGATTCTCCGCTGTCAGGTTCTCACCGTTTTCCACCATCGCATTGGAGCGCATCTCGTACTCCGCAAACATCGTCTGACGGTATACCGTTCCCTTAAAGCTGTCGAGATAGTGGTTGAGCAGATATGCCCGCTCCTTCTTATCCTCGGTATTCGCAAGCAGATACTCCATCAAAAGAATCTCGTTGCAGGTGGACGCCACCTCAGCGACAAAAATCTTATAGCCGGCATAGATGTACGGCTGGTTTTCATTGGAGTAATAGGAGTGCATCGCGTGCCCCATCTCGTGCGCGAGTGTAAACATATTGTCAAGCGTATCATTGTGGTTCAAAAGTACATACGGATGTGTTCCGTAAGCGCCTGCGGAATAAGCGCCGCTTCGCTTGCCCTCATTCTCGTAGACGTCCAGCCAGCGGCTCTCAAAGCCCTCTTTTACTTTGGAAACATAATCCTCGCCAAGCGGAGCCAGCGCCTTTAACACCGTCTCCTTCGCCTCCTCAAACGGGATCTTTTTTGCGACGTCCGCGATGATCGGTGTATAGATGTCGTACATATGAAGCTCGTCCACGCCGAGACATTTCTTGCGCAGCCTTACATAGCGGTGCATCTTGTCCATGTTCTTGTTGACAGTCTCCACCAGATTGTAGTACACCTTGGACGGCACGTTGTTCGCATCCACGGCAGCCTCAAGCGTGGACGGATAGTTTCTCGCCTTCGCATAAAAAATCTGCTGCTTCACCTGACCGTTATAAAGACCTGCCAGCGTGTTTGCAAACTGCTTATAGACACTGTAAAAATTCTCAAAGGCGTCCTTTCTGACACGGCGGTCTGCGGATTCCTCAAGCGGAACAAAATTGCCGTGGGAAAGGCGCACGGTCTCGCCATTCTCATCCGTGATCTGCGGATAGGCCATGTCTGCATTGCTGATAATGGAAAATACCTGAACCGGCACCTGCGCTATCTCTCCGGTCATCGCGACCAGCTTCTCCATCTCAGACGATAAGCTGTGCGCCTTGCGTCTCTGGATCTCCTGGATCTGTCCGCGGTAAAGCGCAAGCTCCGGTTCTTCGTTTAAATACTGCTCCAACAGTTCCGTATCTGCCGCTAAGATCTCCGGCACGATAAACGCGGTGCGGCTGGAATAGTCGGTATAGAGTGTGTGCATCCTCTGGGACATCGCCTGATGCGCCGTATTCTTCTGATCCTGATCAAAGAGACGCTCCGCATAGCTGAATGCAAGTTCAAGCTTCTGCTCTGCATCCGCCGACTTCTCGAGCACGGTGAGAAGATTCTTTGCCGACGCCGTCACCTTCCCCTCAAAGGCTTCCAGTTCCCCGGTCAGGCTCTGGCAGACAGCAAGCTGCTCCTCCCACGCCTCCTTTGAGACGAACATCGCGCTTAAGTCCCATGTATATGCTTCTTTTACTTCACTTCTTTTTGGTAATTCTTTTGCCATCATATCCTCCTCATTCTATATTTTGCTTCTTCCATAAATTTACTATGACACAGCAAAAAAGTAAAGAGAAAACTACTGTTCCTTTTGCCATGCCAAAAACACTTCCCGCTCGTCGTACTCGGGCGCAAATTTTTCCGCAAGCCGACAGATTTTTTCTATTTTTTCCGGCTGTTCCTCCAGCTCCTCCGCGATCAGGGCGGTGGACTTTGCCTTGCGCAGCTTTTTACAAATCTGTTCTATCAGATACATGGCTCTGCCTTCCGTCCGTCCCTGCTCTCTGTCTATGATTTTTTCTTCCCAAGATTGCATATACTTCACTCCCATTTCTTCGCTGGACTTGATTTTACTGACGTATCTATGAAGCTTCTGGATGCGCGGGCTCCCGGTCTGTGCGGCAAAATCGCCGTCCACATTCTCAAGATAGTTCAAGTCTTTTAACTGTTTTTCCATATAGCTCTCCTCTATTTTAACTGTTTTATCCTCTGATTGCAATTCATATCCGTGAAAAATGGACGAAGCTGTCCGTGAATGTCAGACGCGACATATTTGATAAAAGATAATTTTATGATAACGGGTCAGACTGCATCTGTCAAGCAGTCCCTCACCCTTGCGTTTCTGCGGCGTATCAACTATAATAAATGCGCTGCCCTGCAGCAAAAACAAACACAGGAGATAGAATTTTTATGGCTTTCGACGGTTTCGTAATATCCAATTTAGTATATGAACTGAATCAGACGATTTTAAATGCGAGGATTAGCAAGATCGCGCAGCCGGAAAACGACGAGCTGCTCTTTACGCTGAAAGGAATGGGCGGACAGTTCCGGCTTGCCATGTCCGCAAGCGCTTCTCTGCCCTTTTTATACCTGACGGAGCACAATAAACCAAGCCCCCTGACGGCGCCGAATTTTTGTATGCTGCTGCGCAAGCATATCGCCAACGGGCGCATTGTGCGCATTTACCAGCCGCAGATGGAGCGCATCATCCATTTTGAGATCGAGCATCTGGACGAGCTGGGCGATCTTTGCAAAAAAACACTGGTCGTCGAGCTGATGGGCAAGCACAGCAACATTATTTTCTGCAGCTCCGACGGAATGATCATCGACAGCATCAAGCACGTCTCGGCGATGATGAGTTCGGTGCGCGAGGTTCTTCCGGGACGCGCCTACTGTATTCCCGCGACGCAGAGTGACAGATTAAACCCGCTTGAGGTAACGGAGTCCGCCTTTTTTGAAAGCGTCATGACAAAACCGTCCTCCATCGCGAAGGCAGTCTACACCTCCTTTACCGGTGTCAGCCCGGTCATGGCGAACGAAATCTGCTTTCGGGCGTCCATTGACGGAGATCTGCCGGTCGCTTCCCTAAGCAGCGATGCAAAGCTACACCTTTACCACAATTTCCACTGGATGATGGAGGATGTCGCAAACCACAGCTACCGCCCGAACATTATCTCGCGCGGCAGGGAACCTGTCGACTTTTTCTGTTTCCGGCTCACGGAATACGAGACGGATGACTATACCGTGACGGACTACGACTCCATTTCCCGCGTGCTGGAGGAATATTATGCCTCCAAAAATATCTACACCCGCATCCGTCAGAAATCTGCCGACCTGCGCCGCATCGTCGGAAATGCGCTGGAACGCAGCCGCAAAAAATATGCCCTTCAGGAAAAACAGTTAAAGGACACCGAAAAGCGCGAGAAATACAAGGTTTACGGCGAGCTGATCCACACCTACGGCTATGGACTTGCCGAGGGCGCAAAGGAGCTTGAAGCGCTCAATTATTACACGAATGAAATGATAAAGATCCCGCTGGACCCACAGCTTGACGCGAAGGCAAATGCGCAGAAATATTTTGACCGCTACAACAAGCTAAAGCGCACCTACGAGGCGCTTACCGATCTGATCCTTGAGACAGAGACAGAGATCTCTCATCTGGAAAGCATTTCCGCTGCCCTCGACATCGCGCTCACGGAGGACGATCTGGTGCAGATCAAGGAGGAACTCACAGAATTTGGCTATATCAAGCGGAAGCGGACGGACAAGAAGGCAAAAATAAAAAGCAAGCCCTTCCACTACCGCTCCTCCGACGGCTACGATATTTACGTCGGCAAAAATAATTACCAGAACGAAGAGCTTACTTTTAAATTTGCAACCGGAAATGACTGGTGGTTTCATGCGAAGGGAATTCCCGGCTCCCATGTCATCGTAAAATCCAACAATGAGGAGCTGCCGGACCGCGTCTTTGAGGAAGCCGGAAGACTTGCGGCATATTACTCCAAAGCACGCGGCGGCGACAAGGTCGAGATCGATTATCTCCAGAAAAAAAATGCGAAAAAACCGGGCGGCGGCGCGCCGGGCTTTGTGGTCTATTACACCAACTACTCGCTCACGATCGACTCCGATATTTCTGCGCTCACGCTGGTCGAGTGATCCGTTTTCCGGCACGTTTTAAGCCCGGGACGCGTGCATCTGTATCTGCACATCGTACGTTCCATTGACACGCTCCTTCCAGAGAAGCTCGTAGCCATGCGCCCGGATGATCTGTGCGACGATGCGAAGTCCCATAATGTGCGGCGGCTGTCCGGTACCCCCGGCAGCCGTTTTCTGTTGACCTAAAAGCGTCTCAACGATCTGCGCAGGGATCCCCGCTCCGCTGTCGGCAAAGGTAAGGCACAGCCCGTCCTCACACCGTGCAGCCGTCACAAAAATGCAGCAGCCGTCCGAATTGTGGCGCATACTGTTGCCGATCAGATTCCGAAAAACCCGCATCAGCAGATTCACATCGCCGCAGATCTTAAACGGCTCCGCCGCCTCATCCACGGAAAGTTCCAGTTCGTATTTCCCCGAAAGTCCCTGATTATAATATTCCGCCACACATTCCCGCAGCAAAGCGACTGGGGAAACCGTGACAGGCGTAAGTGGCTGCGCCTGGTATTCCAGCTTGGAGGTGAGATTTAAGTCCGCGATCAACTGACGGATGATAAGGCTCTTCTCTCTTATGACCTGCGCTCTTTTCTGCGTCTCCTCCACTGTCATGCTGCTCCCGGAAAGCTCGTCCGCATATCCCGTGATCAGCGCCAGAGGCGTGCGGATGTCGTGCGACACGCCCGCAATCCATTCCGTGCGCGCCGCGTCACGCTCTGTGAGTTTTTCCTCCTGCCACTCCAAGAGACGCGCCGTCTCGTTTAATTTTACCGCCAGCTCGCCCATCATCCCCTTTTCCGGAACCGGCTCGTGTTCCTTTTCCGGAAGGTGCTCTAAGCCCCGCGCGATCGGACGCATCAAGCGGTAAAACCGGTAGGCAAGCCACAGCGACAGCACGAGCAGCAGGATGAGATTTGCCGTCAGCATTTGCCCAAACATGGTTGGCATATTTTGCACCATCGCAAGGTCATAGATCACACTGAAACGCACGACACTGTCCTTATCCATGCCAAAAACCATCAGCTCCCCGCCGTCCCGCCAGACGCGCACCGGATAATCGTTTAGATACCAGCGGCTTAAGGCGGCGACATCGCCGATGCTGTAACGATGGTCTAGCTCCGCCGGCAGCTCCCAGCTCCACACTACCTCTCCGCTCTCATCCAAAAGCATCGCCCACACAAAAGAACTCTCAGAGAGAAGACGCATCCCCTCCTCCCCCATCACGCGCACGCCGTTTTCCTGCCCCAGCGCATTTACCACCGCATCCATCGTCTCACGGCTGATGTCCCGCCCGTTCGCCCTGCCCATATTGGTGATGCCGATATAGATAAACAGCGCAAAATTTAAGTAAAGCAGCAGCATTGCCAGAAAAATTCCCGACAGAATATACCTTCTGCATATTTTCCACAAGCTTTTCATCGGTGACTCTCCTTTAACAAGCGATACCCGATCCCGCGCACGGTTAAAAGCCAGAGCGGATGGGAGGGGTCTGCCTCGATCTTTTCCCGCAGATGGCGGATATGTACCATCAGGGTATTCTCATATCCATAATAATCATCGTTCCATGCCGCCCGCGTTAAGGCGTCAAAGGTCACGACATTGCCGCGGTTCGCCGCAAGCTTTTTTAACAGGAGCAGTTCCTTCGCCGTGAGCATCGTGGTCGTTCCCTCGAAGGTGACAGTCGCATTTTTTAAGGAAACCTCCCTGCCGGAGAGATCTAGTGTTTCATCAGCGTCCGCCTCCTGCCCGCGAAAATAGGAGCGCGTCAAAATCGCATTGACGCGGAGCACGAGCTCCTGCGGCAGAAACGGCTTGGTGATATAGTCGTCCGCGCCAAGCCCCAGTCCGAACAGTCTGTCATTGTCCTCGTCCTTCGCCGATAAAAACAAAATCGGGACGGCGGACGCCTCGCGCATCCGCCGGAATAAGGTATAACCGTCCCCGTCGGGAAGCATGATATCCAAAATCACAAGCTTTGGCGTCTCCCGTAAAAATACCTCCATCCCCTCTTTGCAGCTCCCCGCCGTATAGACGGTCTCGTAGCCGCTCTTTCTCAAAATATCGCAGGTCATGCCCGCAAGCTTTTCATTGTCATCCACCAGAAGGATACTGCAATTATACAAATTCATGGTACGGATTCTCCTTTTTCTCTCCCCAATATACCTTATTTTTATCCGCAATACCAGAGCCCTGCCCCAAAACTTAAGGAAAAAATAAGGCGGCTTTCAGTCTGCTTTAAGCCTTTGCCTTTAGGATAGATCTATGCCGAAACGGCAAAAGAAAAAAACGGAGGGTAACTGTCATGAAAAACATCATAGAAACACGTGCGCTCACAAAGCAATACAAAAACCAGCGTGTCGTCTCGGAGCTGGACTTAGCCGTCCCGGAGGGCTGTATCTACGGCTTCCTCGGACCAAACGGCGCGGGAAAATCCACCACCATGAAAATGATCCTTGGACTGGTCAAGCCAACCGGAGGTCAGATTCGTGTCCTTGGACAAAATGCCGACGCAAAAAACCGGATCACGCTGCTGCGCTCCACCGGGTCGCTCATTGAATCACCCGCCTTCTACGGACACCTGACCGGACGGGAAAATCTCTCCCTGATCGCGGATTTAAAGCAGACCGGAAAAAAGGAGGTCGACGAGGTGCTCCGTACCGTCCGTCTGACAGAGGCACAGCACAAAAAAGCGTCCCAGTACTCGCTCGGCATGAAACAGCGGCTCGGCTTTGCCGCGGCGCTGCTCGGTCATCCAAAGCTTTTGCTCTTAGACGAGCCGACCAACGGTCTCGACCCTGCCGGCATCCAGGAGATGCGCGAGCTCATCCGCCATCTCTGTGAACAGTATGGGATCACCGTTTTTGTATCGAGCCACCTGCTCTCGGAAATCGACCAGATGGCAAACCATGTCGGCATCATCAATCACGGCGTTTTGATCTTTCAGGACCGTCTTTCGGCGCTCCACGAGCACAGCCGCGCGCGGATGCTGCTTCACACAACGGATGATGAAACGGCGCTTCGCATCCTAAAGCAGGCGGCGCTTCCATGTGCCTCCGCACACGGGAGACTTTACTTAAATACGGGAAAAGAGGCGGATATTCTGCGCACCGGAACGCTTCTTTTTTCCAACGGACTTGGCATCCTCTCACTTGCCGAGGAACAAAGAAGCCTTGAGGACATCTTCCTTGAGCTTACCGGAAGGAGTGTGATGTAAATGACCGGTCTTTTTGTGGAACTAAAAAAAGGACGGCACAAAAAGCTTTGGCTCGTCCCTCTGATCTTTCTTATCGTTTTATTTTTATGGTCTGCCTATACCTATCAGAATGCAGACGCGGAGGATCTTGCAGCCGGCTACACGAAAATGTTTTATCAGGTTCCTCTGATGAACACGATGCTTATGCCCGTGCTGCTCTCGGTGCTTGCCAGCCGTCTCTGCGACATGGAGATCAAGGGGCAGACATTAAAGCTGCTCTACACCCTGCAGCAAAAAGGCAGCTTTTATGACCTCAAATTTGTACACGAATGTTTTTATCTGCTGCTGTTTACCATCGGGGAATGTCTGCTGTTTCCGCTCTCAGGAAAGCTGTACCACTTCACAGAGCCGCTCTCTCTGCCGCTGCTGCTTCGCCACGGCGTGGTGCTGTTTCTTGCCGGGACCGTCATCCTGATTTTACAGCACATTCTCTCGCTCCTTTGCCAAAACCAGATCGCCCCGCTTTTTATCGGGCTTGCAGGCGCTTTTCTCGGACTGTTTTCGATGTTTTTCCCGCCTGCCCTCACACGGCTTCTTCCGTGGAGCTATTTTGGCGCGTTCCTTCCCTATGGGATGGAGTACGACCCCGCCACAAGGATCATAAGCTTTTATGAGCTGCCGTTCCCCATTGGTCTGTTTATCGGCTACGCAGTTTTTGGCATCGTCTTTTATCTCGTTTGCCGCGGTATTTTTCTCAAAAAGGAGGTTTGACCTATGACATTTTTATGTATTCGTGCAGAAGCCGCAAAGCTGCGCCGCTCCGTGATCTGGCTCGCGTGTCTGCTGCTCCCGGTAATCCCCGCCATCATGGGCGTCTTTAACTATCAGAGTAATCTCGGGATCCTGACAAACGGCTGGTACTCACTCTGGTCGCAGGTGACGCTTTTTTACAGCAATTTCTTCTATGCGCCGCTCATTGCACTCTACGCCGCCTATCTCTGGCGCATGGAGCACATGGACCACAACTGGAATGTCCTGATGACCGTCCCCGTCCGGGTGCGCGACATTTTCTTCGGAAAGCTTGCCGTGATCTTGTTCGTCACGCTGCTGACCCAGATGATCATTTTCGCATTTTACCTCATCGGCGGAAAATTCTGCCAGCTTCCCGGTCTGCCGCCTGCCGAGATTTTCTTCTGGCTGCTGCGCGGCTCGCTCGCCGGAACTGCCATCGGATCGCTGCAGCTTCTGCTCTCCATGTGCATCCGAAGCTTTGCGCTTCCGATCGGCTTCGCACTGCTCGGGAGCGTTATGGGGCTTGTGATCTCCGGTTTTAGCGCCGGCGAAATAAGTCTCGGTCTGTGCTGGCCGTATTCCCTGATGCTGATGGGGATGAACGCAAACCGCGACACCGATACGCTTGCCGGAAACAGTCTGCCGTTTGTCGGCTTCGTCGTACTGTTCTTCTTGCTGTTTACATGGATTGCGGTGCAGAGATTAAAGACGAGGGATGTGCAGGCGTAAGCCTGCAGTTTCCCTCCTGCGCAGTGCTTTATTCGCTCTATCGGCAGTTACCAGATCGAGGCAACGGCAACCTCAAGCACCTTATCAAGCGGTGCGCGCGCCCGTCCGTTTCCGTCTGTTCCCTCAAAATATTTTCGGCTCGCGGACTCAAAAATAACATAAATATGTTCCTCTGCGATCGCAATCTGTTCCGCACAAGGCGGCATCTCCACATTCATAGTCGGCTCGTTCGGACTCTGTGTCAAGGTCAGTAACGACGCGTACACCTTTAAATAAGAGGAATTGTTCCGCCCGTAGGATGTACTCAGATAAACCGTTCCATCTGCGTCAAAAGCAATTCCCTGCACCTTGCTCGGAATCCGAAAGCTGTTTACGGAGGAAAGCTGATTGCTTTTTTCATCGTAGCTGTAGGAACGCATCTGAGAATCCAAAATCTTCGTATGAGTCGCTACCCAGATTCTTCCTCCATAGCAGGTAATGCTTGACGGTGTGTTTTTCAGGCGATACTCATCCGTCATCTCCGAAATATCGACACAGCGGCGGTCAGACCTTTTTGCAATAGCTTCGATAGAAGTATACGGAATGCGCTCAAGCGTCTTAGAGCTTGAATGGCAGACCCAAACATTGTCTCCGTCAAAGGCAATGCCGCCGAGATGACTGTCCTCCCGCATGCGAAGTGTCACAAGATATTCCCCGCTGCTGCGGTCAAATACCATCAAAGAACCGCTGCTTTGCGCCTCCTCGGCATAGGCGGTCATCAGGATATAATCAGGCGTAAAGCAAAGTCCCTGCATACACTGCGCATCGCTGCTGATCATAGCCTCCAGATAATCACGCTCTCTCGTGGAGGGCATACCCGGAATGACAAGATCATCTAAAAAATCATACTGACAGTCTCTTAATTCCTTATGATTTCCTCCTTCTATCGCACCCGACCGATAGGTGTACATCTCAACATTATAATAATTATCGATTTCCTTCGTCCACTTTGCAAAAAGAACCATATTTTTTGCAATGCTTTGATCGATCTGTGTGATCTTGTCCGTGCATGCACGGTCGGTATACCAGCCCGCAAAATTATAACCCTCACGTTCCGGAATACTTAAAGTGTACGGCAGGTCCTCCTTTGGAATGATAAACGGATTCTTATTTCCCGTTCCGCCGTTTAATGCATAGGCAAGATGTATCTCCTCCATATCCTCAAAAGAGACGGCGGATTTTTTTACCATATCCATATTTTCCAGCTTATTCATTGCCTCCGTGCGAATTTCCAGCGCATAAATCCGAAGCATCTGCGGCTCATTGAAAAGGAGGGTAAATACAAATATCACAAGAAATAGTTTTCTGTGCAAGCTCATGTATTTCCCTCCTCTCCGTGTACTTTAAAATTATTTTAGCTGTTGTTTCTAGTCTTCCATATTTTCAAGCTTTGATGCCCGCGCTTCAACTTCCTTTTTCTGGATATCCAAAGGCGCCTGCTCATATCTTGCAAATTCATATGAAAATGTACCGTTTCCTCCTGTCATAGACCGTAAATCCGTATTGTAGCCATAGAGCTCCATATAAGGAATGTCCGCAAGAATCTCCTGATAACCGCCGTTTACCGGGTTCATACCAAGCACCCTGCCGCGCCGTCTGTTCAGATCTCCCATAATATCACCGGTATATCTGTCCGGTACGCAGACCTTTAAGGCTGCAATCGGCTCTAACAAAACGGGCGAAGCCTCTAAGAAGCCTTTTTTAAACGCCTGCACGGCAGCAACCTTAAATGCCATCTCGGAGGAATCCACCGGATGATAGGAACCGTCATAGAGTACTGCCTTAACGCCGACAACCGGATAAGCTGCCATTGGACCTTTCAAAACAGCTTCTGCAATTCCCTTTTCCACTGCCGGAAAATAATTTTTTGGAACGGCGCCGCCAACCACACACTGCTCAAAGACATATGGCTTCTCCAAATCCTCAGACGGCTCAAAGGTCATTTTGACATGACCGTACTGCCCATGACCGCCCGATTGTTTTTTATATTTATATTCTACATCTGACTTTTTGCGGATCGTCTCGCGGAATGCAACCTTTGGTCTGCTCAGCTCTATCGCAACCTTATAACGGTCCAAAAGCTTGCTTGCCGTAACCTCCAGATGCTGGTCGCCCATGCCATACAAAAGCGTCTGCCCGTTCTCGGTATCTGTCACCGCCTTTAAGGTCATATCCTCCATCATCAGCTTCTGCAGCGCTTGCGAAATCTTATCCTCGTCGCCCTTATTTTTCGCCTTATACCTTTGACAGGTATAGGGTGTGGAGATTGTCGTACGGATATACAAAATAGGATTTGATTTTGTGGAAAGCGAATCCGTCGTTGCCGCCGCGGTCAGCTTTGCAAGCGCTCCGATGTCTCCCGCATGAAGCTCCTTTACCTCCTCCGGCTTGCTGCCGCGCATGACATAAAGCTTTCCGATTTTTTCCTCCGCATCCTTATGATGATTAAACAAAATATCATCCGTCTTTAAGACGCCGGAATTCACCTTGATGAGCGAATATTTTCCGATAAACGGGTCTGCGATCGTCTTCCAGATATATGCAGACTTCGGCTTTGCAAAATCATAATCGGCATTGTACACGTCGTTAGTTTTTGCGTTAATGCCGGTGCAGCTGCGCTTCTCGGGACTTGGCAGATATTTTACGATGTCTACCATCAATGTATACATTCCCCGTGCCAGAAGATTAGAGCCCATAAGAACGGGTACGATACTGCCGTCTGCCACATTGACACGGAGCGCCTGACGGATTTCATCCTCCGAAAACTCCTCGCCGTTAAAATACCTCTCCATAAATTCCTCGCTCGTCTCCGCTACCGCCTCCAGCAGAGCCTCCCGGCAGAGCTTTAGATTTTCCATCGAGTAATCCGGTATTTCTGTTTTTTCTACCTCGCCGTTCTCCTTCCAGCGCTTTGCACGCTGCTGCAACACATTGACATAGCCCACAAACGCCCCGTTCTCACGGATCGGCAGATGGAACGGAGCGATGCGTTTTCCGTACAGCTCCTGCAAGTCCGTAACAACCTGCCGGAAGCTCGTCTCGTCAATATCCATATCTGTCACAAATACCATACGCGGCAGCTTATATTTTTCACAAAGCTCCCACGCCTTGCGTGTGCCGACTTCAATCCCCGCCTTGCCGGAAACAACAATAATCGCCGCATCTGCTGCGCTGACAGCCTCCTCCGTCTCGCCGACAAAATCAAAATACCCCGGTGTATCAAGAATATTCAGCTTTGTATCTCCCCAAATGATCGGAACGACTGAGGTCTGGATCGAGAAAAGGCGTTTTGTCTCCTCCTTATCATAATCACTGATGGTATTCCCATCCTCCACCTTTCCCATACGCGTCGTCATGCCGGAAAGATAAGCCATTGCTTCCACAAGGCTTGTTTTGCCACATCCGCCGTGTCCAAGTAAAACTACATTACGAATCTTGTCTGTTGTGTAAACATGCATGCGCAAACCCTCCATATTCTGTAATCATTTTTTGTATGGTTATATTCTACTAAATTTTCATGTTTATTACAACTTATTTATTCAACTTTACCAGATAATTTATATTAACATATAGTTATATATAGAGTATGTATATTTTTTGAATATTTCGACAATTTTTCCGCCTATCGTTTACATACTCGTTACAATTTTTCTTTTTCGCTTTTCTGCTTTCATGTGTTGATTTTTCGGACGGAAATGATATGATGATAGTCTAAACAACGAGCGACACGCTTCGCGAGTCACTCTTATGTAATCAAAAAACAGGAGAACAAATTATGATACCGGAGAAAATTGGCTTTGTCGGTCTCGGATTGATCGGGGGCTCGATTGCAAAATGTTTCAGACAATTAAAAAAAGACATCATCATTGTCGCTGCCGATGCGCATGAGGATACGATCACACAGGCATACCGCGAAGAATTGATCGAAAATGAAATCAGCTGCAGCACATCTGAGTTTTATGACTGTGACTACATTTTTTTGTGCGCGCCTATCCGGGTAAATATAGAATATCTGCGCCTGTTAAAAGATCATGTCAAAAAAGACTGTATCATCACCGATGTAGGCAGCGTAAAGAGTGAAATCCACCGCGAGGCAGAAGCTCTTTTTCTGAATCGTCAGTTTATCGGCGGTCATCCGATGGCAGGCTCGGAAAAAGCAGGACTTTCCAATGCAAGAGCATCGCTCCTTGAGAATGCTTTTTATATTTTGACGCCTACAAAAGAGACGCCTGCCGAAGCTTTAGAGAAATTTGCAGCACTCATCCGATTGCTTGGCGCGATTCCGATAATTCTTGATCATACGATGCACGATTATGCAACTGCAGCCATCAGTCATCTTCCGCATGTGATCGCCTATAACCTTGTCAACCTTGTCCGAACCTGTGATGATGAAAATGAGACGATGAAAACGATCGCAGCCGGAGGCTTTAAGGACATTACAAGAATCGCCTCCTCCTCTCCCGCTATGTGGGAACATATCTGTCTCTCCAACAAGGAGCCTCTTGCAGGGCTGATCGATACCTTTGCGCAGATGCTCCTGCAAACGCGTGATGCCATTCTTGCGGAGGATAAGGACCGCCTGACCAATGCCTTTTCCGACGCAAAAAATTACAGGGATTCGATCGCGATACACACAAACGGTGTCTTAGCACCCGTCTATGAGATTTATCTTGACCTATTGGATGAGGTCGGACAGATTGCCGCGGTGGCTGCGCTTTTGGCGCAGGATCACCTGAGCATCAAAAATATCGGCATCATTCACAATCGGGAATTTGAGGAAGGCGTGCTTCGTCTGGAAATGTATGACAAACCCTCTGCCGATGCCGCGATCGCTCTGCTGGAGCGCCGCAGCTACAAAATTTATAAGCGCTGACTTATATTAAGAAAAACGGATTTCCTGTTTCAAAAAGAAACAGGAAACCCGTTTTTCTACCTATTTGTTTCAAGCTTTGCGATCGTCATACAAAATTCTCTGACCGTCTCCTCACCGACACAGGGATATTCTGCCCAATCTGCCCCTTCCTTTAGAGCAAACGAGACATTTTCTCCATGCGCCGTGCAATCCTCCTGCATCCCCTGACAAGAGCTGTGCACCTGTGAGATTCCTGTCCCGCAGATCAATGCTTCGACATTCGCGCTGCGCACGCCGCATCCGGCAAGCAGCTCAATCTGACCTCCATATTTCCCCTGCAGATAAGCGATCATTTCCATGCCCTCGGGAGCAGTTGCTGCTCCGCCGCTCGTTAAAACGCGGTCTGCACCAAGCTCTATCAGGCGTTCCATACCCTCTGCAAAATCACTCAGGCAGTCAAATGCGCGATGAAACACTGCCGTACGTCCATAGGAATGGATCAATTCCACAAGAAGACGCGTGCGGGAAACGTCAACCATGCGCTCCGGCGTCAGTATGCCAAAAGCAAGACCATCTGCCCCTGCCGCAAGCATTGTTTCGGCGCTTTTTTGCATGCTCAAAAATTCGTTCTCCGTATAACAGAAGCCGCCGGCACGCGGACGGAGCATTGCTATTACCGGAATCGAAAGTCTTTCCTTACATAAAAGCAAATCGCCGATGTCAGGCGTTAAGCCTCCGAGCGGCAGAGCGCTGTTTAATTCAATTCTCGACG
>URJS01000060.1 GCA_900548205.1 uncultured Roseburia sp.
CAAATGGCTCAAATAAAGGCTTTTTTGTGCAAAATAAATAAGAAAGTATAGAGAGACAGCTATGGCAGTAATGACAAAGGAAATTCTTGCCCTATCGATTGAAATCGGCGATGCGCTGCTTAGAAACGGCGCGGAGGTCTATCGCGTGGAAGACACCGTCGTGCATATTTTAGAAGCCTATGAGGTGGAAAACTATGACGTGTATGTACTATCAAACGGTATTTTTGCAAGCGCCAACGAACACAAGGACGACGCCTGCAGCATGGTGCGCCATATCCCGCTCGGCAGTATCCATCTGGAGCGCATTGCCGCCCTCAACCAGTTGTCCAGAGAAATCTGTTCGCACGAATGCTCCCTGATCGACGCATGGCATCGCCTTGAGCAATGTAAAAGCATTCCCTATAGCCCCAAGCTGACCCAGCTCTTTTTCTGCGGTCTTGGCTGCGGCTGCTTTAGCTATCTCTTTGGAGGCGCTGTGCTTGATGCGGTAATGTCCTTTTTTATCGGAATGCTGCTGCAATTATTTCGTGGCAGCTTTAACCGGAAGAAAACCTCAAAATTTATTATCAATATCCTCGGAAGCGCGCTTGTGACACTGCTTGCCCTGACATTCTTACACTTAGGAGCCCCAACGCACTACGACAAAGTCATCATCGGAGGTATTATGCCGCTTGTTCCGGGCATCGCGTTCACAACGTCCATCCGTGATTTTTTTAACGGGGATTACTTATCCGGAGCGATCCATATGATCGATGCGATCTTAACGGCATTTTGCATTGCCGTCGGCGTCGGTACAGTCATCACCGTATTTCGTTTCTTACTGGGAGGTGCATTTTTAGCATGATCATACAAATTATCTTAAGTTTAATCGCAACCCTTTCCTTTGCGCTCCTTTTCGGCGCTCCAAAATCAGAGCTTCTTTTTTGCGGAATTGCCGGTGCTCTCGGCTGGGTTGTCTACCTGATCTTTTTAAACTTTGACAGCGGAGTGACTGTGCCGAATCTTGTCGCCACACTGGCTCTGACTGTATTTTCACGCACCATCGCCTCGATCCGCAGAAATCCGGTAACCGTATATTTGATCTCCGGTATCTTCCCGCTTGTTCCGGGAGCCGGCATTTATTATACGTCCTATTATTTCATTATGAACGACACCGCCAACAGCTCCGCCTACGGCATGGAAACCGTCAAGGTAGCCGGCGCCATCGTGCTTGGCATCGTTTTCGGCTTTGGTCTTCCGCAGAGCTGGTTTAATAAGCTTGGCACGCTTCGGAAATAGTGTTTTATTCTGCTCGCCCTCCAAAGCAGAATCCCCCTACTGCTTTGCTATCTTCGCCGCCAAATCCTCCAGATACATCCAGCGCTCCATCTTCTCCTCTAACGCGGCTTCCAATTCCTTTTTCTCAGCCATAAGCTGATTCAATTTCACAAAATCATGGGCGGATGCTTCAATCTCCTGATCTAATGCAGCAATGCGAGCTTCCAACTCTGCCATATCCGCTTCAATCGTCTCGTAATCCTTTTGCTCTTTATAGGTAAACTTCAGCTTCTGCGGCCCACGGGTACGCTGTCCCTTTTCCTTTGCAGGAGCAGTCAGCTTCGCAGCACTTCGCGTCATTTCGCCCTGCTCACTCCAGCCTTCTGCTTCCTTTCTCATCGCATAGTCTGTATACCCGCCTTCATACTGCCGGAGTCTGCCATTTTCTTCAAAAGCAAAGATCCGCTTCATCGTACGATCCAAAAAATAACGGTCATGGGAAACGACCACTGCGATCCCCTCATAGCGATCCAAATAGTCCTCTAAAATCGTGAGCGTGGCAATATCAAGATTGTTCGTCGGTTCGTCAAGCAAAATAAAATTAGGTGAAGCGGCAAGCACGCGCAGCAAGTTTAACCGTTTTTTCTCACCCCCGGATAATTTTCCAATCGGACTGTACTGCTTCTCCGGTGAAAACAAAAAACGTTCCAGCATGGCAGAGGCTGACAATACGCCATCTTCCGTTTGAATAAACTCTGCCGTATCTTTCACATAGTCAATCACTCTCTGGTCTGGATCCATATAAGACAGATCAATCTCATTGTTCCCTCCATGCTCCCCTGGCTTTTCTGAAGCGATCTCCTGCGCATAATATCCCATCTTAACCGTCTGTCCAATGATCACCTGACCGGAATCGTACGGGATCATCCCGGCAATTATCTTTAACAAGGTAGATTTCCCACAGCCATTCGGTCCGACAAACCCCACCCTGTCCCCCTTTAAAAAAATATAACTAAAATCGTCGATCAGCTTTCTGTCCCCGTAGCCTTTACAGATATGCTCCAGTTCTACGGTAGTTTTTCCCAGCCTTGCTGAAATAGAGCTTAACTCCAGCCTTGAGTCCTCTGTTGCCCCCGGTCGGTCTCTAAACTCCTCATACCGCTGAATGCGCGCCTTCTGTTTCGTAGAACGCGCCCTTGCTCCCCTGCGCATCCATTCCAGTTCCACCCGCAGAATGGATTGACGCTTGCGCTCGCTCGCCATCTCCATATCTTCCCGCAGTGCCTTCAATTCCAGAAAGCCGGAGTAATTCGTCTGATAGCTGTAAACGGAGCCTTTATCTATCTCCACGATCCGGTTGCATACACTGTCCAGAAAATAGCGGTCATGCGTTACCATGATCAATGCGCCTCTCCGCTTTTTCAGATAAGCCTCCAGCCAGTCCGCCATCTCGTTGTCCAGATGGTTGGTCGGCTCATCCAACAATAAAATATCCGCGGGCGAAAGCAACACAGAGATCAGTGCCAAACGCTTTCTCTGCCCGCCGGAAAGCTGTCCCGTCGGCTGTTCAAAATCATTGATCCCAAGCCGTGTCATCATCGCCTTTGCATCGCTTTCCATCGTCCACCTGTTCTCATCTGTAACATTACCGGCAAGCACCCATTCCAGCGCCGGCATCTTAGGAGCAAATTCCGGGTGCTGCGGTAAATATCGGATCACCACATGATTCGCGGTTGTGATCGTCCCCTCATCCGGTTCTTCCATACCCGCCAGCATTTTTAAAAGCGTGGTCTTTCCGGTTCCGTTCGTTCCGATCACGCCGACCTTTTCGCCCTCCTGCAAAGAAAACGACGCACGGTCAAACACCTTGCGTTCCGCGAATACCTTTGTTATCTTCTCTATATTCATCAAATTCATTGCTATGCCTCTTTCCGTTATTTTCCCTCATTGTAGCATAAACGAAACAGCAGTGATCCTGCTCCCTTATGCTGCGAAAAGGAAGCCTTATCAAAAAGCTTCCTCTTTGCCCATGCTTTATTTTATTATCCGAAAAAATAATCTTTCAAATCATTCCTCACCCTTGTGTCCGCTATGTAAGAAACTCATTTTACTAAAACAGCAGACTTAGGACAGCGCCTCTGCGTTCTCCTCCTGCGCAGCTCTCGCCTCGATAATCGCTTCATTCAACTGCAGCATCTTTGCATCCAGCATAGACACGATGCCAGAGCACTCGCGCAGATCCCGGCTGATATAATCCGGCGCATTTCCCTCAAATTTATAATAAATCTTATGCTCTAAGCTCGCCCAAAAATCCATCGCCATCGTACGGATCTGTATCTCTACCTTCGTATCTATCACGCGGTCGGAAAGAAAGATCGGAACAGTCACCAGCATATGATAGCTCTTATAACCGCTCTCCTTCGGATGCCTGATATAATCCTTCACGGAAAGTACCGTAAGGTCATTCTGCTTACCGATCATCTCCGCAAGCTTATAAATATCCGAGGTAAAGGAGCATACGATCCGAATACCCGCAATATCGTTGATATGATTCACCATATTGTCAATCGACGAATCATAGCCGTAACGCCGCAGCTTCTTTACAATACTCTCCGACGTCTTGATCCGGGACTTGATATATTCAATCGGGTTATACTGATGCACCTGCTGAAATTCATCGTTTAAAATCTCAACCTTTGTCCGTACCTCCTTGAGTGCCGAATTATATAAGAAAATAACTGTATTCCAGCTATCCACTCCCTCACTTAATGTAAAATCTCCCAATACGAACGCCTTGTCCATTTCCTTCCTCCAAATCTAAAGAGCGTACGAAGCTTCCATGCTTCTGCAATAGTATAGCATACTTTCCACCATGACGGGGCAATATTTATCAATTTTTATGATATTTTAATCTCCGGCAAAAGCTTCTCTTAAATCATCGGACTTCCGGAAAAACAAAATCTCTTACAAAGAGCTAATCCTCCTCTATCACCTGCATTTCCAAAAAATCAAAGGCAATCTCCTCCATAAAACTGTCCTGTGTAAAGCGCGTTTTGGCATGACGCTTAAATTCCTCTACATTCGCGTCCAGCCAGACCGGTTTTCCAAGATCAAATTCGTAGCAAACATCATCCAGCGCACGAAAAATTTTGTGCGTTCTCGTATCGTCTGACATATCTGTCATCGTTGTATCACGCAGCAAACGATTCTCCTTTATCAGCTTAAACCAGATTCTCACCTTGTCTCTCCTCCCCTGCGCTGCCGATTCACCTCATACATTAACAGTGACGCAGAAACCGCCGCATTTAACGACTCCACCTCTCCCTCCATCGGAATGCGGATGCGGGCATCGGCTCTCGCCGCCGTTTCCTCCGACAGTCCGTTTCCCTCATTTCCGATCAAAAAAGCAGTCGCTCCGCGATAGCATGGCTCGTCGTATGGCACACTTCCCCTTAAGTGCGCCGCATAGATCTCAACGCCCCTCTCACGCAGATGCTCCGCCGTCTCTCCCAAATCGTCCGTCACAAAAAAAGGTACACGGTAGATACTTCCCATCGTGGAACGGATCGTCTTTGGATGAAATAAATCCACCGTTGTCCGGTTCATGATCACTCCGGTGATACCCGCACCCTCCCCGGTGCGCAGCATTGTCCCCAGATTTCCCGGATCCTGGATGCTCTCTAATATGAGCAAATGCGTCCGCTCTCCATCGATCAGCTCCTCCAGCTCGTAGTGCGGCATCCTCATAAGACATAAAATTCCCTGCGGCGTCTTTGTATCGGAAATTGCACGAAACACGGTATCTGACACAACCTCATACGGCTGCCGCAGAGACAATCCCGTCTCCTCCGCTTCTTTTAAAAAGCTCTCTGACACATACACCGCAGAAATCCATTCCTTCGGCGCCTCCTCATACATCTTTCTGCCTTCCACGACAAAAAGTCTCTCCGCCCGCCGCTCTTTTGCCTTTTTTATGAGCGCTGCCACATGCTTCATCTGCACATTTCCGGCACTTGTAATCATAGCTCCCCCTCTTTCTCACTCCTGTGCTCCCCAAAAACCTTACCGTTCCAGCTGTCCCGCTTGCGGGATTCCTCCCCTGCGGCGGGTCGCATTTGCGACTCTTTTCTATTCCGCCGTTTTGCGTTTCCCATCAAGCAAAAACTCCGCGAATGAAGATCGCATCTATCATCCGCGGAGCATCAGCTCTCCCGTCTCTATAAAGAAAGTCTCCTGCTGATCTGGAACTCATATTCCGGAATTGTTTTCTCCATCGCAAGCGCCTCATCAATATCAAAATCGACAAACTCACCGTGCCGGTAGCCAACAACACGATTGCTCTTTCCCTCACAAAGCAGGTCCACTGCCAGCGCGCCCATCGTTGACGCATAAACACGGTCCTTACAGGTCGGGCTTCCGCCGCGCTGCATGTGTCCGAGAATCGTTGCGCGCGTCTCCACACCTGTCGCAGCCTCAATACGCTTTGCCATGCTCGCAGAATGTCCGATCCCCTCCGCATTTACAATGATATGATGCTTCTTGCCGCGCTTACGGTTCTCAATAATGTGGTTGACGATCTTCTGCTCATCGTAATCATAACGCTCCGGCAGCAGGATGTCCTCCGCACCATTGGCAATACCGCACCAAAGTGCAAGATAACCGGCGCCGCGTCCCATTACCTCAATGATACTGCAACGCTCATGAGAGGTCGAGGTATCACGCACCTTGTCAATCGCCTCCATCGCCGTATTTACCGCGGTATCAAAGCCGATCGTATATTCTGTACAGGCAATGTCGAGATCGATCGTGCCCGGAAGCCCGATGGTATTAATCCCGTATGCCGCCAGCTTCTGTGCTCCCTTAAAGGAACCGTCGCCGCCGATAACGATCATACCGTCGATGCCATGCTTTTTGCAAATTTCAGCGCCCTTCTTCTGTCCTTCCGCTGTTGTAAACTCCACACAGCGTGCCGTCTGCAGGATCGTACCGCCTCTTTGGATAATGTCCGATACGTCCTTTCCTTCCATATCTACAATTTCTTCCTGAAGAAGTCCTGCATACCCCCTCTGGATTCCTTTTACGCTTTTTCCCTTTGCAATCGCTTCACGAACTACCGCACGAATGGCAGCATTCATTCCCGGAGCATCGCCACCACTGGTAAGCACACCAATTGTGTTAATCTCTTTTGCCATTTATCCATTCCTCCTAAAATAATATACCCATTATCCATAGTCTATCTTATTTTAATCTCTTTCACCATTCTTTTCAATGCTCTTTTCCACAACTTTTACATTGCTTTTCCCTAAAAAGTTAGTTAAATTGTTCACAATGTCCTCATTGATGTGAATACTATAATTTTTCGGCAGCTTTTTCATCGCCTTTATCGATGAAATATAAATGACCACCGTATCTTTTCCGTCAGAATCACGAAGCTTTGCATAGAGCTCGTCCTCCTTATCCGCAAACTCCTCCTTTGTCGCAAATTGCAGCCAAAGCTCCTTTTTTGTATCTTCAAAGGAAACAATACTCTCACAGATCAGCTTGCCGTTCTTATCCTCCTCCACCGTTGCCTTCCCGCGGATAAATACCTTCGCATCCGTGTTCATCAGATGGTGATATTTCTCATAATCCCGTGGAAATACGATGACCTCCACGGTTCCAAATAAATCCTCCACGGTCAAAAACGCCATTGCCTTATTATTTTTTGTGTATTTCATCGTCCGTTCCGTGATCATACCGCCGATCGTAACGGTCTGCTGATCGGCGATCTTTACCGTGCCGCTCTCCTCCTCGATCATAAAATCCGTCGTAACGGCAGATATGTTTTTACGCCATTTTTCCTCGTATTCCTCGAGCGGATGACCGCTTAGGTAAATGCCGAGCACCTCCTTTTCAAAGCCAAGCCGAAGCTCCTTGCTGTACTCGGGAACATCCGGGTACTGCACCTCGTAAGACTTCTTCTCCTCCCCAGAAACAAGGTCAAACAGGGACATCTGCCCCTCCATCGACTTCTTCCTGTCTGCATTCAGCTGATCGATCAGCGTCGGAAAAACCATCATCATCTGCTGGCGGTTTCCATCGAGACTGTCACACGCCCCTGCCTTGATCAGATTTTCCACGGCACGCTTATTGACCTCTCGCCCCGCCACCCGCTCAATAAAGCCTTGCAGCGTCTGGAAGCATCCGTTTTCCTCCCGCTCCGTTACGATCAGGTCTACCACCGGACGTCCGATGCTCTTGATCGCATAAAGACCATATCGGATCCCTTCTTCTGTTGCGGCAAAACGCCCGTCTCCCGCATTAATATCCGGCGGCAGCACCGCGATCCCCATCTGACGGCAGGTGTAGATATACTCTGCAACCTTGCGCGGATTGTCGATGACCGAGGTCATTAACGCCGCCATAAACTCCAGCGGATAATAATACTTCAGATATGCGGTCTGGTAGGAAACGACCGCGTATGCCGCCGCATGGGATTTATTAAACGCATATTTCGCAAAATCAACCATGGAATCGTAAATCTGATTTGCCGCCTGCTCGCTGATCCCGTTCGCGATACAGCCGCGGATCCCCTGCTCCTCATTACCGTAGACAAAATTCTGCCGCTCCGCGTCAATGATATACTGCTTCTTCTTACTCATGGCACGTCGGATATTATCTGCCTGTCCCATTGTATAGCCGGCAAGATTCTGCACGATCTGCATGACCTGCTCCTGATAGACGATGCAGCCGTAGGTCGGCTCCAGGATCGGCTCCAATTCCTTGCAGATATAAGAGATTCCCTCCTTATCATTTTTTCCTTTGATATATTTGGGAATAAAGTCCATAGGACCCGGACGATAGAGGGAAATTCCGGCGATCACATCCTCTAAGCTCTGCGGCTTTAGCTCCTTCATGAAATTCTTCATGCCCGCGCTTTCCAACTGGAAAATACCGTCGCATCTGCCCGTTCCGATCGAATCCAACACCCTTTTGTCATCATAATCAATCGCATCCACATCAATATGTATCCCATGATTTTTTTCCACAAGACCGACTGCATCCTGAATGACTGTAAGCGTCCGAAGTCCGAGAAAGTCCATTTTTAAAAGTCCCAGCTCCTCGATCGTCGTCATGACAAACTGTGTCGTGATCGTGCCGTCCGAGGCTCTTGAGAGCGGAACGTACTCATCCATCGCCTCCTCTGAGATCACAACGCCAGCGGCATGCATCGACGTATGACGCGGCATCCCCTCCAGACGCTTTGCCATGTCAATGAGTCCTTTTACCGTCTCATCCGTCTCATACATTGCGCGCAGCTCCGGGTTCATCACAAGCGCCTTCTCAATCGTGATATTTAATTCATTCGGGATATTCTTGGCGATCGTATCGCAGAAATTGTAAGGAAGATCCATCACGCGCCCCACATCACGGATCACACCGCGGGCGGCAAGCGTACCAAACGTGATGATCTGCGTTACACAGTCCTTGCCGTATTTCTCCACGACATAATCGATCACCTCGCCCCGTCTCTCATAGCAGAAATCAATATCAATATCCGGCATCGTGACACGCTCCGGATTTAAGAAACGCTCAAAGAGCAGACTATAGCGGATAGGATCGATATTTGTGATCCCTGTCGTGTAGGAAACAAGACTTCCCGCAGCACTTCCGCGCCCCGGACCTACCGGAATGCCGTTTGTTCTGGCATAGTTGATAAAATCCCATACTATAAGGAAATAATCGACATAGCCCATCTTCCGAATCACATCAAGCTCATAGTCAAGCTTCGGCAGCAGCTCCTCGTGGTTTGTGGGATAACGGCGTACCAACCCCTCATGGCAAAGCTTGTTCAGATACGTCCATGCGTCATATCCCTCCGGCACATCAAAATGCGGCAGCTTTGTCACACCGAACTCAAGCTCGACCTGACAGCGGTCGGCAATCCTCTGCGTATTCAAAAGTGCCTCCTTTGCATAAGGAAACAGCGCCTGCATTTCCTCCTCGGACTTTACATAAAACTGTCCGCCCTCATAGCGCAGCCGGTTCTCATCGGAAAGCTTCTTTCCTGTCTGCAGGCAGAGCAAGACGTCATGCGCCTCCCAGTCCTCCGCCTTTGTATAATGTACATCATTTGTCACCACAAGCTCAATGCCAGTCTCCTGACTCATGCGGAGCAGCTGCGTATTGACTGTCTTTTGCTGCGGAATGCCATGATCCTGCAATTCCAGGAAAAAATTTCCCTTTCCGAAACACTGCTCGTAGCGGTATGCTACCTCCTTTGCCTCCTCATATAATCCACGCAGCAAATAACGCTGTACCTCCCCGCCGAGACAGGCGGAGAGGGCAATGATCCCCTCGTGATACCGCCCTAAAATCTCCATATCAACACGCGGCTTATAATAGTAGCCCTCCACAAAGCCCGTCGATACGATCTTCATCAGATTCTGATACCCCTGATGATTTTCAGCTAAAAGCACAAGATGATAATACCGATCCTCCCCGTGCGAGGTCTCGCGGTCAAATCTGGAATTTGGCGCAACATAGACCTCACATCCCAGAATCGGATGAATCCCCGCTGCGCGCGCCGCCTTATAAAAATCAATCACGCCAAACATGACGCCGTGGTCTGTGATCGCCGCCGCCGTCATGCCAAGCTCCTTTACTCTGTTTACATATTCTTTGATCTTATTGGAACCGTCCAAAAGGCTGTACTCCGTATGGACGTGTAAATGTACAAATGACATCGCATCTCTCCCTGTTTTGTAAATTAGTTCCAGTATACCATAGTTTTCCTGAAAAATCATTTACAAAAATTCTTTCCGGTGCCATTTTGAAATTAACAGAAAATTTTAAGCTTGCCGGCATACAGACAGCCAACGGTGCTCTCACCGTCACATATCAGAATGCCGACGCAAATGTCCATGCCAAGCCGTCTTATGCCGTCTATCTTATACTTCTTTCACCTGCGCCGCAAGCTCATTCTCCTTAACATCGATCAGGATCGTATCCTTCGCTCTGACCTTGTCGGCAAGGATCAGCTTTGCGGACAGAGTCTCCACATGCTTCTGTAAAAAACGCTTGAGCGGTCTTGCGCCATACATCGGGTCATATCCATGCTCTGTGATATAGCCCGCTGCTGCCTCCGTGAGCTCCACGCGAATCTCCCGATCCTTAAGGCGGCGGTTTAAATCCTCCATCAAAAGTGTAATGATACTGCCGATGTCCTTTTTCGTCAGAGGCTTAAACATAATAATTTCATCCAGACGATTTAAAAATTCAGGACGAAAATGTCCGCGCAGCTCGTCTGTAACTGCCTCCTCACACGACGGATCAATCTCACCATTTTCATCGATCCCTTCCAGCAGATGCGCTGAACCAAGGTTTGAGGTCAAAATGATGATCGTATTCTTAAAGTCTACCGTCCGTCCCTGCGAATCAGTGATCCGCCCGTCATCCAGCACCTGAAGCAGCACATGGAAAACATCCGGATGCGCTTTTTCAACCTCATCAAACAGTACTACAGAATATGGCTTTCTGCGGACTGCCTCCGTGAGCTGACCGCCCTCGTCATAGCCCACATATCCGGGAGGCGCTCCGATCAGACGGGACACCGAATATTTCTCCATATATTCGCTCATATCAAGCCGAACCATATTGGATTCATCATCAAACAGGCTTGCCGCCAGAGCCTTTGCCAGCTCGGTCTTTCCCACGCCAGTCGGACCTAAGAATAAGAAAGAGCCGATCGGCTTACTCGGATCCTTGATCCCTGCCTTTGATCGTATGATCGCCTCCGTCACCTTTGTAACACCCTCATTTTGTCCGATCACCCGCTTATGCAGCTCATCATCCAGATGCAGTGTCTTATTCCTCTCGCTCTCTGTCAGCTTTGCGATCGGTATTCCCGTCCAGCGTGAAATGATTCTGGCAATCTCCTCCTCGCTGACATTCTCATGTATTAAAGAAAGCTCGCGTTTTTTCACCTCGTCTTCCTCGATTTCCAGCTGTTTTTCCAGCTGCGGTAATCTGCCGTACTGCAGCTCCGCTGCTTTCTCAAGGTCATAGTTCTGCTGTGCCAGCTTAATCTCGTTTCTGACTGCCTCCATCTCCTCACGGAGCTTCTGCACCTTTTCCACAGAGGATTTCTCATTCTCCCACTGTGCCTTTTTTGCACTAAATTCATCGCGCAGCTCGGCAAGCTCCTTTTGCAGATTTCCAAGACGCTCCTGACTTAAGCGGTCCGTCTCTTTTTTTAGGGCGGTCTCCTCAATCTCCATCTGCATAACACGGCGGTTTAACTCATCCAGTTCTGTCGGCATTGAATCCAGCTCCGTCTTGATCAGCGCGCACGCCTCATCCACAAGGTCAATCGCCTTATCCGGCAAAAAACGATCAGAAATATAGCGGTTTGAAAGCACCGCTGCCGAAACGAGTGCGGAGTCTGTGATTTTAACGCCGTGAAATACCTCATAGCGCTCCTTTAACCCGCGCAGAATTGAGATCGTGTCCTCCACGGTTGGCTCGTCAACCATAACAGGCTGGAAACGCCGCTCCAATGCCGCATCCTTTTCAATATATTCTCGATACTCATCCAGCGTCGTCGCACCGATACAGTGCAGCTCGCCCCGGGCAAGCATCGGTTTTAGCAGCTGTCCCGCATCCATCGCCCCGTCTGTCTTTCCGGCGCCGACAATCGTATGCAGCTCATCAATAAATAAGATGATCTGTCCATCAGAGCTCTTGACCTCGTCCAAGACTGCTTTTAGACGCTCCTCAAACTCGCCGCGGTATTTTGCGCCCGCGATCAGCGCGCCCATATCAAGTGCAAACAGCCGTTTATCCTTTAAGCCCTCCGGCACATCGCCCTTTACGATACGCTGCGCCAGACCTTCTACTACCGCCGTCTTTCCAACACCCGGCTCACCGATCAGCACCGGATTGTTTTTTGTCTTGCGCGATAAGATCCGAACCACATTGCGAATCTCATCGTCACGTCCGATGACCGGATCAAGCTTCTGCGCTCTGGCTCTCTCGACCATATCATAGCCGTATTTCTCCAGTGTATCATAGGTTGCCTCAGGGTTATCAGACGTAACGCGCTGATTTCCCCGTACCGTAAAGAGCGCCTGCAAAAACCGTTCCCTTGTAATTCCATACTCCTGAAAAATCTCCTTCATTGCCTTATTCGGATATTTTAAAAGTGTTAAAAATAAATGCTCGACAGAGACATACTCGTCTCCCATCTGCTTTGCCTCATCCTCCGCATGGATCAGCACTTTATTGAGGTCCTGCCCGATGAGCAGCTGTCCGCCGGACACCTTTACGCGCGCTGCCAGATGACGCTTTGCATTTTCCATAAAATGCTCCGTCTGTATCTCCATCTTCTCGATCAGCTTTGGGATCAGACCATCCGCCTGTTCAAGAAGCGCCACAAGCAGGTGTTCCTGCTCAATCTCCTGATTGCCATACTCGTAGGCAAGCTTTTCGCAGTCATTGATCGCCTCTACCGATTTCTGTGTAAATTTCTGAATGTTCATAGCGTACCTCCTGTTCCTATTCACAGTATGCTTACATCCGCGTGTATCATACTCTTTTCCTTGATTCCCCGTTACAATTTGAGTTATAGCACCTATTGTTAGCACTGTCAATAGTCGAGTGCTAATTTTAGAAAATATTTACTATTATACTTAATTAAAAGACACTTACAAAGAAACACCTTAATCCTCCGTGCAAAAACATAGAATCCACTTGACAGTGACATAAAAACTGCCAGTAAGAAATACTTACTGGCAGAAAAATTTACATTTTTCAATTTATTCAGGCGACATGTTTTACACGATCCTGATTTTCGATCATTTCCTCATGAAATGACCGGCATCAAAGCTTCACGTCTGCGAATGGCGCGCTATCTACAGAACATCATGCAGATTTTTTAAGCCCTGCAATTGCCTCCTCCAGTGCAGCCGTTCTTTGATCGAGCTGAACTTGCTGTGACGCATGATCCGATACAGCTGTCTTTGCGGCTTCCAATTCATTCTTAAATGCTGCAAAGCTGTCTGCTGTATACTCTCCCTCCTTTGTCAGCAAGCCCTCCGCCTCCTGGATCACCGCGTTAATTTTAACACGGTCAATTCGTCCAAAATCATTTTCAATCTCACCGAGCTTAAACTTTGCCTGTCGGATATAGCAAATATCATCATAAACACCAATCTTATTATTCAAAGAATTTTTTGAGATTTCCTCATCAAAATGGCCATAGGAATTCATGATAAATGTACCGTCCTCAAGCACCGTTATTCCTGTATAGCCGGTGTCACCGCCATAACGATTGGGGGCATAATCCATATCTAAAACAAAGGTAAAATCACCCGGCTTTTGTGCCATAAGGTCCTCATATGTGCCGACCCATGCTTCCCAGCCGCCGCAACGCCAATCATCTGCACCATCAAGAACACCGTTTTTGTTCAGGTCATAGTTGACGCGGCGGAAGGTTATGAGCAGCCGTCCGCTGATCGGATCATAGACAGCCTTATGACGTTCTCCTGCAAGTGTTCCCGGAAGATCCACCGGCTGACTCCATGTTTCGCCCTCATCATCGGAATACGTCATGGTCGAATGACCATTGTGTTTTTGGTTTCTTGCGAGTGCAACAATACGCTTTCCATCCGGTGACCGGAACATTCCGATTTCACACATCCCCTTCGGGGTCTCGATTTCATGATAATCCTGCAGCAGCGGGGTTGGCTCACTCCATGTCTCTCCCCACTCATCTCCCTGCTGCTCAAACGTCAGGTAGGTCTTATAATTCACAAATTTTCCATTACTGTCATCGTGATAGACACCCATCCACTTCGGTATGGGCTTTCCCGTCTGCGGGTCTCTCAGCTGTATAAGGCTTGCCATTGCCACGATAGCCTGTCTCTTGTTACCGGAAGCATCCTTCGCGTGCCATGACTGATAAGGCGTCCATGTCTCGCCGTCATCATCGGAATACGAGGTCTCCCAGCCGCCCTGCTGCTTCCCCCAGCTGGTCGGACATGCGGTGATCAGCATGATCCGCTCTCTGCCATCCGGCAATGTAAGCGTATATAAGGTAGGCGTCTCCTGAGAATTTTTCCACGACTCCGGTGTATTCTCCTTCTCCACCCATGTCTCGCCGTTATCCGTACTGGTCCGCATGACCAACGGCCCTACGCCATGCCCGATGGGATAAGCCGTGATCAGCTTTCCGGTACGGGTCCGCACCATATCCGGCTGTCCGAGGTAATGCCGCTGGTGTTTATAATCCTCATGCTTTTCCATATCCGTCAGATACTTCTCATTCAGCTGATAGTTTTCATTCCATAGCTCATTATACATATTTAATGCTTGCGGCTGATCGCCATCATCTGTCAGGGCATCCTGTGCAATTTCTTCCTCAGATAATACCCTACTGTAAATTTTCACCTCATCGACCAGACCGTCAAAACCAACTCCGCCAATTTTTTGTACCGGCGCATAGAAAGTATTTCCTTCCTCACTCGTCCATGGATTCGCCTCATCCGCTTTCTTTCCATTTACATACATGGTAATGCCAACCTTCGGGTCTTGTGTCCATGTAATATGATACCATTCATTTGAAGTAAAAGGATATACTGCTGACAGTATGTCCTTATCCGTGGCTCCGACATGAACGCCTCCCACACTGCTTGGTTCTGATGTAAGCTTTAAGTCAAACCCAAACAGGTCATCCCCTGTGGAAAGAACACTGCATCGATGGTCCAGAGAACCTTCCTGCTTCACCCAGTAGCTCACCGTCCATGGACCCTTGTCCGTTAAATCAAAAGCCTCATGTGGCAGGCGAATATGCGCGTCCTGCGATAGCTTTGCAGCCATGCCGGAAGGTCCCTGCTCATAGGTGATCGGCACATCAGTAGCTGCATTCTTATCTTCACCTCCCCACTGGCTATTGGTGTTTTTCTGATCAAACGAGTAGTACGCGACTCTGTTTGGATCAGAAGCACCGACAGCCTCCTCATTATTTAAGCCTGCGGCAACAGTAGTTGTTGATAAAAGCGGTAAAATCATACCGGCACTCATTGCCGCGGATACTAATGATGTAATCTTTTTATTCATTCCAATTATCTCCTTTCATTTCTATACTCCAGCCATGCACGAAACCTCCTGCATGTGGTATTTATGCGTTCTGCCAGGTATAGCGAACCTTTTGGGCACTCGAAGCCTATAGAAACAAACCGGCTCTTAATCGTCCGATCCATACGCCGGGTTCAATCATTCTCAAAGAATCTGATTGTTCGCTATCGCCAAAAATTTCAATCGCATTCGTATTTTTGCCACACAGTGATCTGTAGTGCTTTATACCCCTCGTCCCCTCAGCCGTAACTCATCCTTCGTCTAAAACTCCCCAGTACAATCACCTCTTTTCTCTCCCTGAGCGGTCTCGGAAACTCTATGAATCCCATAGTTCCGCTCTTTTTTATTTATT
>URJS01000061.1 GCA_900548205.1 uncultured Roseburia sp.
TCCGAAGAAGAAGCTAACCCCAATATGGCCAGTTAATTATTATTCAATCTACTAGTGTTAATGTGAATAAAGGAATGAATGTAATACTCCGAATTAATAATTAATTGGGGGAGAGGTATGAATTTAGAAAAGTATAATGGAAATATAAGATGGTATAAAGAAAAAGAATTAAGAATAAAATTAAAGAATTTAGGAACAGAATCGGAAGTATGGGTCACGCTTGACAGATATAATATTTGCCTTAAATTAATGATGTTTGATTTTGTTGAACAAATAAAAGATGATTTGATGCTCGATGTATCAATTAAAAAGGTATTGAATAAACAGAGGGTGTTTATGATCGATCCAGCCCATGCTTTAGAATTAGCAAATTATATATTGGAGTTTGTAAATGAGTGGAAGATTACAACTAGTGCAAACACCGTTTCGGATGCTGATATTATTCCCGATGAAATTTGGTACGAGTAAGTTAGCTTATATCCTTATTCAATAGGGTGGCGGATTTATCAGGGCACAGTATTATTTAGATGAACGGGATGAGTGTGGTACTGGATGACGAGAAAAGAAAGGAGATTTTTGGTATGCAACAAAATAATTTTAATGATATTAGAGTAGATACAGGTAAAAAAATAAAAAAGATATTTGGTAATAAAATCAGAAGTATGGAGTTTTATGATGTAGTGGAAGAAGCCGGACATTGGTCGTTTAAAATAGGTTTTTTTGCTTATGATTATTTTTACGTTGTTTTCACTTATGAACTTGATATTATAGGGTTTTCTATAGAAGTTGGAAATGGAAGATTAATAAGCGTAATGAATACACATAATTGCTATTCAAATACAGACATGGAGGCTTATATTCAACGAATTGTTGAGGAACTTGAATTAAGAATTCCAGATAAATATTTACAAACACATGGATGGTTATAATTTTAATTATGCCAACCACCTAAAAATTAAGCACGGTCTTTAAATTAATTGAATGGTTCTCACTGAAAGTGATGTAACCCATGAGATTAAGTTAAAGACTCGGGGGCGAAGTAAAGCGGCTGATCAACGTGTTACACATTTTAATAATTCTGATAAATAGGGGGACTATTATGGAAAGAGAAAAATATATTAGAGTGCCTAAGAATAAAGAGGCAATGAAAGATTATGATTATGGAATCCAAAAGGAAGAACAAATGGAGGAAATGGTATTATCAGAAGAACAATATCGTAAGTTAGATGAAATAGGCGTTTTTGACATTATAAACGAAAAGTGTGACATTATTATTGATGAACATGAAGATGAAGTATTAGAATTAGATAAAGTTCCAATAGCTCTAGAGGTTGTAACACAATTGAACAATGATAATAAAGATGAAGATCTTGTAAGATTAAAGGAAATGCTGAACTTAGCTATTATTTATAAAACAGTTGTGGGCTTCGATTTTTAAAATAATAAGGTTTGGAAACCATTTAGATTTATTAGGGTGGGGATATACATTAGGATTTCAAAACCCTTTTCATAAAAAATCTATCTCTTACCTGTTCATGTAGTAAATGATATGTAGGAGATAGATTTTTTTGTTATATCAGAGGGGGATGACGTGCGGAAGCTTATGGATTATGCGATATTCTATTTAAAAGAAGCTCGCGGGACGGAATCATGAAAGTGTGTCTTTTTCAAATGGAGATGCAATCGGCTTGGATTGCTATAAGGGGAAAGCAAAACTATTAAGAAGTCTAAAAAGATATGAATTGCAGAAATGCATTGAGATAGCTTTGTACCTTGAAATCTGTATCACAAATAGAGTGTCGGCAACGACGCCTAAAAATGCAATTATTTACAGAAAAAGAATGAAGATGCCTGTCCTGATTTTCTATTGTTTAAATGGTTCGCACGAGCTTCTGGCAGCTTCACGAAAAAGGATTGCGTCATCTTTGCGATAGTGACCTTTTGACGCTTCAGAAAGCAGACGGGTAAGCCTTACAAGATGAGCGCAAGCCACGCGAGAGGTCTCAGGGAATTTAACTGATAAAGCGTAGTAATAAGTTTTTACGATTCAGGGAAAAGGAAGTTGTAAGTTTTGTCCGTTTCTTTACTTTATCAAAACGATAACAGGTGGGAGACGTTAGTTCCGCATTGAGGCAAGATGTGTGAGCAGGACTTTAAGTGTGCGCCAGATACCATTACGGCAGCAATGGTGCGGGAATGAACTTTTTCTGTAAAGATTTGTGTGAAGTGGGATGATAATAAATGTGGTGAGACCTTTATCAAGAAGGATCTCCAGAAGATTGTAGTTGTAGTGTCCGGCGGCTTGCGGTCTTACTTTTACAGTTGTTAAAGTATCTGAAACGGATGTAATTCTTTAAAACAGGGTTTCAAAATCTTCCCAGTTGTTAGATCTGGTAAAAGATTTGAATAAGATATCTCCACTTTTTCCCGTCAGCACAAAGCCGGTGTGGATCAGCTGATGAAAAATTTTTAAAAATGTATGCGAATCATTTTTCTATAGGAAGCAAAATCATAGGTTCTAATGTTGGGAACACGATTTAAAAGATGAAACGAGAGTATATTCTTAAGCCGTTTTTCAGATTTTGCAAGAAAGTCTTAATGAAGTTGACGGGAAGATAGAAGAAAACCTTATAAGGAAGTAAAAAAACAAAGCTTCTGAACTTGGTATAATTCATGTATGCCAAGTTTAGAAGCTTTTTTCTGATATAGGAAATTAATGGAGCTGTGTCGCTCGTTGTTAAAAAAATGCTTCTTTATAAAGTTAAAAAAATTCTATTTTGAAAAATGAAAAACGGGAAAGGGGAACATCACAATGGAGAGAACAAAGCTTGCGGTTATTTTTGGAGGAAATTCTGCGGAGTACGAGGTGTCGTTACAGTCTGCGGCAGCAGTGTTAGGGTATATCGATACGGAAAAATTCGAGGTACTGCCGTTTGGGATCACAAGGAATGGTGACTGGTACCGCTACGGGGGTGAGATCAAACGCATCGCGGAGGATACATGGACCAAGGACAAGGGGAATTTACACCGGATCGTAATCTCGCAGAACCGCTCGGTTGGTGGATTTCTGGAGTTGACGGAGCAGGGGTATGTGGAAATGAGTCTTGATCTGGCATTTCCGGTGCTGCACGGCAGAAACGGAGAGGACGGCACGGTGCAGGGGCTGTTTGAACTGGCGGGGATCCCGGTTGTCGGATGCGGCGTCCTGACGTCTGCGCTCTGCATGGACAAGGACAGGGCGCACAGGCTGGTGAAGGGGGTGGGAATTGCCGTGCCGGAGGCGACGGTGATCTGTGAGAGCAACCGCGAGGCGGCGGTTGGGGCGATCCGGGAACGCGCGTCGTACCCGCTTTTTGTCAAGCCGATGCGGGCGGGCTCGTCCTTTGGCATCACGAGGGTGACGGAGGAGGCGGGACTCACCGCCGCTATTGATCTGGCATTTTCCTATGATTCTAGGATCATCGTTGAGGAGGAGATCTGTGGCTTTGAGGTCGGCTGCGCCGTGCTTGGAACAGAGAGCCTGACGGTCGGCAGGGTCGATGAGATTGAGTTGTCGGGGGGATTTTTTGACTACACGAAGAAATACACGCTCAAATCCTCCAAAATCCATATGCCCGCACGGATCAGGCCGGAGGAGGAAAAACGGGTGCAGGAGGCGGCAGTTACGATCTACCGCGCGCTGGGGTGCAGCGGATTTGCCAGAGTGGATATGTTCTATACGGAAAAAGGGGAGATCGTCTTTAACGAGGTCAACACGATTCCGGGGATGACCTCGCACAGCCGTTACCCAAACATGATGAAGGGTGTTGGTCTGTCGTTTGCACAGATGCTTGAGCAATTGCTTTCCTACTTTCTAGGAAACCCCGTTCCCTAGAAAGCGAAACTCTTTTTACTATATAAGAGACTGACGGCACAGAGGGGAGAGAAATACGATGAAGATAGTGATACAGAGAGAAATGATCGCGGAGGGAGCGCTGGTGCTTGTCAATGCGGACTATCCGCTGAAATGGAGGGAAGGAAAGCGGGTGGCAGTGCGTGAGGATTCGCTGGAGATTTTGCTGTGTGAGACTGCCGCGCTGCGGCTTGGGGAGCTGTTGGAGAGGATCGGGGCAGGAGATCGGATCCTTCCGGTCAGCGGCTGGCGCACGAGAGAGGAGCAGGAGGAAATCTACACACAGTCTCTGCTGGAAAACGGCGAGGCATTTACGAAAAGCTATGTCGCGCTGCCGGATCACAGCGAGCACCAGACGGGGCTTGCGATCGATCTCGGCGTCAAAAAGGAAACAATCGATTTTATCCGCCCTGAATTTCCGTATACCGGAATTTGCGGAGAGTTTCGCGGTATGGCAGCGGACTACGGATTCATCGAGCGGTACGGGAAGGATAAGGAGAAAATTACCGGGATCGCCCATGAGCCGTGGCATTTCCGATATGTCGGGAGGCCGCACGCCTTTATTATGGAAGAAAGAGGCTTGTGTCTGGAGGAATATCTGATGTTTCTAAAGGCATATACAAGGGAGCATCCGCTGTTGTTTTGCGGCGCGGATGGGAGCAGGACAGAAATTTATTATGTTCCGGCGGAGTGTGAGGAGACGGTGCTTACACTGCCGGACGACGGCGATTACCGGATTTCCGGCAACAACATGGACGGTTTTATCGTGACGCTGGAAAAGAGGTGCCGGAAACGGGAGAGGGAAAAGAAGGGGGAAAAGGATGAGGACAAAAGAGTACACGGGAATTGATCTGTTTCGGCTGGCGGCAGCGTTTTTTATGGTAGCGATCCACACGTCTCCGCTGGCGGACGTCAGCGAGACGGGAGATTTTATATTGACGCGGGTGCTCGCCCGTGTGGGCGTTCCATTCTTTTTTATGACGTCGGGATTCTTCCTGATTTCCAGAGACGTCTGCCATACGAAAAGGCTCCGGGACTTTGAAAAAAAGACGGCAGTCATCTATGGCGCGGCGATCCTGCTCTATCTCCCGGTCAATGTGTATCAGGGATATTTTCAGACGGAGCATTTCCTGCCAAAGCTGCTGAAGGATCTTGTATTTGGCGGAACGCTCTATCATCTGTGGTATCTCCCCGCCACGATGCTCGGCGCTCTGCTCGCGTGGGGGCTGATGGCAAAGCTTGGGGAGCGGCGCGCGCTTGCGGCAGCGTCGGTGCTCTATCTCGTCGGTCTGTTTGGGGACAGCTATTATGGACTCACGGAACAGTTCTCCGGCGTGCGCTGTTTTTACACACAGCTTTTTTTGGTGTCCGACTACACGAGAAACGGGATTTTCTTTGCGCCGCTCTTTTTCCTGCTGGGCGGGATATTGGCGCAAAAGGAGCGAAAGAAGCTGTCGGTGTGCGTGGCGGGCTTTTGCATCAGTTTATCTCTGATGCTTGTGGAGGCGTTGCTGCTGCGCCATTTCTCATTGCAGCGTCATGACAGTATGTATCTGCTCCTGCCGTTTTGTATGTACTTTTTATTTGAGGCGCTGCTGCATATCAGGGGCAGAAGGCTGGCGTTCCTGCGCGACGTCTCCCTCGTGATCTATCTCATCCATCCGCTCGTCATTGTCATGCTGCGTCCGGCGGCAAGACTGCTTGGGCTGTGGGAGCTTTTGGTTGAAAATTCCGTCGTTCATTTTCTGGCGGTTGCCGCCTTGTCGGCTGTATTTGCCGTGGGAGGCACCGCTCTCTGGAGAAAATATCGGCCGAAACGGGAAACCTGTGACAGGGACAGAGACCGCGCGTATCTGGAAATCAATGTGGACAATCTGGCGCACAATGTCAGGGAATTGCGGGAGCTGATGCAGCCGGGCTGTGAGCTGATGGCGGTGGTGAAGGCGGAGGCTTACGGGCACGGGATGTATGAGACGGCGGTGCATCTGAACCGGCTGGGCGTCCGCGCGTTTGCGGTGGCAACGGTCGACGAGGGGATCAGGCTGCGGCGCTGCGGCATCCTAGGGGAGATACTGGTTCTCGGCTGCACGTCGCCCGGGCGTGTGCGCGAGCTTGTGAAATATGATCTGACACAGACGGTCGTTGATCTGGGGCACGCACTGCGCCTGAATGCACAGCGTCGCACGGTGAAGGTGCACATAAAGGTTGATACGGGGATGCACCGGCTTGGGTTTGCGGCTGACGAGACGGAGGTACTTGCGAAGGTATGTAAATTAAAATATCTAAAGCTGTGCGGAATTTATACGCACTTGTGTGTGTCGGACAGTCTGGCGTCGGAGGACGCCGCCTATACGAGGGGGCAGATCGACTGCTTTTATCAGGCGCTGGATGCGCTGAAAAAAGAGGGGATCACGATCCCTGCGGTTCACATCCAGAGCAGCTACGGGCTGCTCAATTACCCGGAGTTAAAATGCGACTATGTGCGGGTAGGCATCGCTTTATACGGGATCTTAAGTCATGCAGAGGAACGGACGATACAAACGCCGGATTTACGACCGGTGCTTTCCCTAAGGTCCAGAGTCGTTCTGCTGCGCCAGGTGAAGTCTGGCGAAAGCGTGGGGTATGGCAGGGCCTTTGTCGCGGAGCGGGAGACGCAGCTTGCCGTATTGCCGGTCGGCTATGCGGATGGCTATCCGCGAGAACTCTCGTGCGGGAAAGGCGGCGTGCTCATAAACGGCTGCTACGCGCCTATTGTGGGGCGGGTCTGCATGGACCAGCTCACTGTGGACGTCACGGATATTCCGAATGTGCGTGTCGGAAGCGAGGCGGTCCTGATCGGTGCTGCAGGCGGAGAGAAGATTTTCGCGCCTCAGCTTGCCGGAGTGTGCGGGACGATCACAAATGAGCTGCTCAGCCGGATGGGCAGCCGCCTGACACGCATTGCCGTCTCGCAATAAACAAAAGAAAAGACTTTTCTAAGTGCCGCAATCGTGCTAAAATAAAACGATAGCGGCAGATGCCAAAAAAGCAGTGTGGCGGTTGTGCTTACACGGAAATGAGGTTTTTATGAATGAGAAGTTAGTGATCGTTCCAAAACGGCAGACGGTAGGAAAGAAGATTTTTGATGTGGCATTGTTTGCGGTCACCTGTGTTTTTATTATTCTTGCAATGGTCGTGCCTGTATTTTTTATCGTACCTGCGGCAATCGGCGGAACGCTGTGGTACTTTTTGTCATTTCATTCGGACATTGAATATGAGTATACATATTATGATGGAGAGTTTCGCTTCGCAAAGATCCGTGCAAAGAGCAAGCGCAAGAATCTGGGCGAGGTGCAGATGGAGGATGTGATCACGCTTGCGCCGAAGGGTGACCGGAGTGTATATAAGTATGAGAATGACAGCAGTGTGGGACACAAGGATTTGACGTCCGGCAATGCGGATGCAAACGTATATGAGCTGATCTTTAAAGCGGAAAAGGGAATCATGCGTTATGAGATCGAACCGGATGAGGACATGCTGGACGCCATCCGGGTAAAATACCCGCGCCTTGTGACAAAATAGCGCAAGGCGATCAGGCAGCACGCTGGTTTAAAAAAAGCGCATGCGGCTGCTGTCGGTTAGCTGGGCGGAATGGCCGGACATGTGCTGCTGCTTTAAGCATTTGGAGCAAAGTTGTCCGAAATTGATCGGCGTGCCGCAATTTGCGCAGCGCATAGCAGAAGCCGTATTCAGCTGTGAATCGCTGTACTCAATACGACCCTCGCGGATCCATTGCTTTACCTGATGCAGGGGCAGATGAAAATGCACTGCTACATCATGCTCCGTCACATTATTAGAACGAATATATTCTTTGACTTCCCGGAAGAACTGCGTCTCCTGACAGGCAGGGCAGAGGGAAGCTTCATGATCCAACGGCAGGGGTTTTTTGCAAAATTCACAATATTTATAGTTTTCAAATAAGCCTTGCTGTTTCACTACAAGACACCTCCCATCATTACTTACCTCTATTATAACATGGATATGGGATTTGAGGATGAAAAGTTTTCGATTCTGTAGTAAAATTTTAGAAAAAGATAGAATAAGAGAGTCAGAAGGAGCAGGCAGATGAAATTTTTTCATTTATCCGATCTTCATATTGGAAAGCAGCTGCACCGTTATTCGATGGCGGCGGAGCAGCGCGATATTTTAGATCAGATTGTGGCATTGGCAAAAGAGGAACAGCCGGATGCCGTGATTGTGGCAGGAGACATTTACGACAGTGCGGTGCCGTCCGCTGAGTCGGTCTCCCTGTTTGACCATTTTTTAACGGCGCTGAGCGAGCTTAAGCCACAGCCGGATATTTTTCTGATCGCGGGAAATCATGACAGTGCAAGGCGTCTTGATTTTGCCAGCAGTATTTTGGCGCGTCATCATGTGCATATTGCCGGAATGCCGCCCGTGCGCGAGGACGAGTTTATCAAGCGGGTCACGCTCACGGATGCGTATGGGGAGATCGATTTTTATTTGCTGCCGTTTGTAAAGCCGTCGTATGTGCGAGGACTTTTTCCAGAGGAGACGCTTACCTACGATCTGGCAGTGCGTCGATTGCTGGAGCGGGAGAGGATTTGTGAGGAACGGCGCAATGTCATGATCAGTCACCAGTTTTATACGGCGGGAGCAAGCGGACCGGCTGTCTGCGATTCGGAGGTGCGTCTGGTCGGCGGGATCGAGAATGTGGACGTTTCGCTTCTGCAGCCGTTTGATTATGCAGCGCTTGGTCATATCCACAGACCACAGAAGATCGGAAGCGAGCGTTACCGTTATTGCGGGACACCGTTAGCTTATTCTGTCAGCGAAGCGGGAGATGAAAAGAGCGTAACCGTGGTGGAGCTTTTGGAAAAAGGAGAGGCGCCCGTTTTGCGCACGCTTCCGTTGACTCCGCTCAGACAGGTGAGAAAGCTTGTCGGGACACTTGCGGATGTTCTGGCGGCGGCAGATGCGTGCAGCAGGGATGATTATGTGAGCATCACACTGACGGATGAGGTGGAGGCATATCAGCCTAAGGAGCGGCTGGAGGAATGCTTTGATCATATCTTAGAGATTCGGATTGATAATGCGCGTACGAGAAATATCCTGTCGTTTACAAAGGAGACGGAAAGCCTTGACCCATATGAGGCGTTCTGCCGTTTTTTTGCGGAAATAAACGGGCGGGAGCTGACGGAGCAGGAGGACATGCTTTTAAAACGTATCTGGGAAACGGAGCAGGAGGTGGATGAGGAATGAGACCGGAGCGTCTTGTGTTGTCTGCATTTGGTTCTTACGCAGACTGTACGGAAATAGATTTTACAAAGCAGCGGGACGGCTTATTTTTGATCAGCGGCGATACCGGCGCAGGAAAGACGACGATTTTTGATGCGATGATGTATGCGCTTTATAATAAGACAAGCGGCGGGGAGCGAAGCGGAACGATGATGCGTTCGCAGTATGCGAAGGCTTCGCAGGAGACGTATGTGGAATTTTCGTTTCTTTATGCGAAGGAGCGCTACAGCGTGCGGCGCAACCCGGAATATAAGCTGACGCGTACCTTAAAAAACGGAAAGGTAAAGGAGCAGCGCATGCCGGCGGGGGTGGAGCTTACGATGCCGGACGGAAGTGTTTTTCCGGAGAAGAAAAGCGGCACGGACGCAAAGATTGCAGAGATTGTCGGACTGACAGCGGAGCAGTTTACGCAGATCGTGATGATCGCGCAGGGGGATTTCAGAAAGCTGCTCAATACAAGGTCGGAGGAGCGCAAGCAGATTTTTTCCAAGCTGTTCCAGACAGGAAAATACCGCAGGATGCAGGAGGCGCTAAAGCGGGAATCGGCAAGGCTGGATGAGGCGTTGGAGGAGAATGAGCGTGCCGCCGCGCAGGAGAGCGGGCGCGTGATCCTGCCGCGCAGGGAGCTGGAAGAGCTGCCGTTTGATGAGGCGCTCGCGCAGATGAAGGTCTGGGAGGAGGAGCTTACGGCGCAGCTTAAGGAGAAGCGCAGCGCGCAGGAGGAGCTTGGCGGACAGTTGGCACAGGCGGAGGAGAGCAACCGCCTGTTTGCGGCTCTTAGAGACTGTGGCTTGAAGAAACAGAAGCTTTTGTTGGCAGAGAAAGAGGTTCAGGAGAAAAACAGGCGTATTTCTCTGGCAGAGGCAGCCGGGCGTGTGGAAAAGGAAGAACAGAAGTATCTGGAACGGGAAAGTGAGCGGCAGAAGGCAAAGGAGGGCTGCGAGGAGCTTGCGGCATGGATCGCGGCAGAGCAGAGCTGCTGCGAGGAGCTTGGAGAAGCGCTTGTCAAAAAGGAGCAGGAGACTGTTCTGGCAGGGGAGAAAGCAAAAAAGGAGATTCACCGGATTGAGGAAATCCTGCCGGAATACGGCAGAATGGCGCTCGCGAAGAAACGCGAGGAAGAACTGCACAGGGAATATGAGGCTGCGGAGGTTTTATTTCATAAGCGGCTGTCCGCGCTTGCGGCAAGATTGTTGGAAAGCATGAAAAGAAGTCGTGAGATGGAGCGGGAGGAGACAGCGTCGGCGTGTCGATGGGATGAGCGGACGCAAAAGGCACAGGAGGCAGCGGAGAGGTATGAGGAAGTTTACCGCAGGTTTCTTGCGGAACAGGCGGGCGTGCTGGCGCAGAATTTAAGCGCGGGGGCTCCCTGTCCGGTCTGCGGCTCGACGGTTCATCCAAATCCGGCGCGGCTTTCGCAGGCGGCAGTCGGCGAGGCGGATGTAAAGCGTGCAAAAAAGGAACGGGAGTCGGCGGAAACGGCGCGCGATGAGGCATACCGGAGCTTTGAGGCGTGCAGGAAGGCAAAGCAGGAGGCGCAGCTTTGTGAGGAGCGTGCACGCGCAGCCTTTGAACAGGAGGAGCGTGAGTGCTCAGTCACAGAGGAGCGTGCGTTAGAGGATTACCTTGCTGTGCTGAAAAGAAAGCTTTCCGGCAGGAGGGTGCAGGCAGAGGAGAAGGAGACTGTGGACAGAGATGGGCTGGAGAGCCGGCGTTTGCAGTGGGAGCAGAGCCGCCTTGCAGTGGAGCAGCTTGGGGAGAAGCTGCCGTATCCGACGGAGAGGGCGGCAAAGGAGAGAGTGGAAGCGCTGCGGGTGGAAAATGAGGCGCGTAGGAAAGAATATCTGCGCCTTGACGATCAGAGAAAGGAGCGGTGCGCACAGCTTGACATAAAACGCGGACAGCTTTTGCAGGAAAAAGAAAAGCTCGCCGGACTGGAAACATTGTGCCAACAGCTTTCTAAAAATTTTTCTCAGGCGGTGACGGCGGCAGGGTTTGCGTCTGTGGAGGCGTACCGCGGCGCAAAGCTGTCGGAGGAGGTGCAAAAGCGTCTGCAGCGTGAAACGCTGGAGTATCTGGAGGAGCGCAAGGAAAATGAAGGACAGAGGAAGGCGCTGCTTGCGGCGACAGCGGGCAGGGAGGAGAGAGACCTGACGGAGCTTAGGCAGCGAACAGAGGAATTAAAGCGGCAGGTTGACGCATTGGAGAAGGAACGGATGCAAATGCACCATGCCTGTGAGACGAACGCACTGGTATTAAAGCAAAGCGAGCGGTATCGAAAGGAGCGGGAAGCGTTAAAGGAGCAGGATGCGGTGGTAAAAAGCCTGTTTGAAACGGCGGATGGAAGACGAAAGGGCTCGGCAAAAATTGATTTTGAAACGTATGTGCAGCGGCAGTATTTTGGGGAGATCATCCATGAGGCAAACAAACGTCTGCTCACCATGAACAGCGGGCAGTTCCTGTTAAAGCTAAAGGAAACAGCGGATACGGGGTTAAAGTCAAACGAGGGATTGGATCTTGTTGTGTACAGTCTTGTGACAAACAGTGAGCGGGATATTAAGACGCTCTCCGGCGGCGAGGCATTTTTGGCGTCGCTTGCGATGGCGCTGGGGCTTTCGGATATTGCGATCCGAAAGGCAGGAGCGGTCCATCTTGATATGATGTTTATTGATGAGGGATTCGGTTCTTTGGATGCGCAGGCAAGAGGACAGGCGATCGCCGTTTTAAATCAGCTGGCCGGCGGCGAACGTCTGATTGGGATCATTTCCCATGTGGCAGAATTAAAGGAGCAGATCGATCAGAGGCTTCTTGTGAGGAGGACGGAGAGAGGCAGTGTGGCGGTCTGGGAAGCGTAAGAGGTGCAGAGGGTAATGGAAAAAAAGGAACGTCCGATCGGCGTATTTGATTCGGGACTTGGCGGTATCAGTGTCTTGCGGGAGCTGGCAGCGCTGATGCCGCACGAAAATTATATATTTTACGGGGATTCCAAGCATGCGCCGTATGGAACAAAAACGCTTGCACAGGTGAGGGAGCTGGCCTGTGAGGACGCGGCGCATCTGGCAGCGCAGGGCGTCAAGGCGCTGGTGGTTGCCTGCAATACGGCGACGAGTGCGGCAATCCCTATTTTGCGGGAGACCTATACGCAGATGCCGGTGATTGGGATTGAGCCCGCGTTAAAGCCTGCTGTTTTTGTGAAGGCATATCCGCGCGTACTTGTCATGGCGACGCCGATGACGCTGCGTGAGCAGAAGTTTCGGCGCTTAATGGAACGTTTTCGGGAGCGCGCAAGGATCATACCGCTTCCTTGTCCGGGACTTGTCGAGTTTGTGGAGCGCGGTGAATTGCACGGCGAGAGGCTGAAAGCCTTTTTGCGGGAGTTGTTTGAGGAATATCAGACAGAGACGATTGATTGTGTGGTACTTGGCTGTACGCACTATCCGTTCGTGAAGCAGACTATTCAAAAGGTACTCGGCGCACAGACGCTTATTTTTGACGGAGGAGCGGGAACGGCAAGGGAAACACAGCGCAGATTAAAGGAATGCGGTCTGCTAAATCCGTCACAAGAGCGCGGTGAGATTCTTCTGCAAAACAGCTTAAATACAAGAGAAATGGAGGAGCGCGGAAGGCTTTTGCTAACAATTGATCAGGACCTTACTGCGACTAAATAAACTATTTTATTTTTATTAAAGAAATCTAAAACAATTCAAAGATTTTTTTAGAAAGCTTTTCTTAAATTGACATAGTTTAGACACATTTCTTGGCTATACTAACATCATCGAAAGGAAACAGCACGGCGATATGAGATAAAGGCATATCCGTTAAGTGTCTTTCGATGAAATCCTTTATATAGATTAACATTTTCATAACTAAACTCCTCGAAGAAGCCCCGGAAATTTTGCTTTCCGGGGCTTCTTCACGTCGCTTCCTATCATTTCCGCTATATGTAAGCCATTCAAGTCCCCTGTTTTCCCTCCGGCATATAGGGGGGAACGAAAGCTTCTGCGATGGATAGCGTTGTATTGGTATTAAAAAAGTGCTAAAAAAGAATGCTTTTTTATTACTTTTTCTAGCAAAACGCCAGTTACAATTTCTGCAGTATGGGTATAAAATAGCAATGCTATCAAAGAATTTATATATTTTTTACAAAGATGAGAGGAGTCTGAGCGATGGAATCATATTCATTTTTACTATTTTTGGCAATTATCATGATTTCCACAAAGGTACTGGGATTATTTTCAAGGAAAATCCATATGCCTGCGGTTGTAGGAGCACTGGCGGCGGGCGTGATCTTAGGACCGGCAGGATTTGGAATGATCACGCTGGAGGGAAGCACGGGAATATTTCTGGAGGAATTGGCAGAGATCGGCGTGATCCTTTTGATGTTTAACGCGGGCTTGGAGACAGATCTCAGCGAGCTGAAGAAGAATGGAGTAGCATCGCTCGTTACGGCTCTCATCGGTGTTGTTGTCCCGCTGCTTGGCGGATTTCTGGGTTATGCATTTTTCTTCCATACGGATTTTTCGGATTATACGGAGCTGTTAAAGGCAGTGTTTGTAGGCGTTGTGCTGACGGCGACCTCGGTGAGTATCACAGTGGAGACGCTGCGTGAAATGGGAAAATTAAAGGGCAAGGTCGGAACGACGATTCTTGGCGCGGCAATTTTGGATGATATTATCGGTATTATCGTTTTGACGGTGGTGACAAGCTTAAAAGATACGAGCGTAAGTCCGGTCAGCGTGCTGTTTAAGATACTTGGCTACTTTGTCTTTATTGCAGTTGTCACCGTTGTGCTGGTAAAAATGAAGTCTTATGTTGAGATGCAGGACGAGAAGCGCAGAGTTGTCATCCTATGCGTTGCATTCTGCTTTGTGATGGCGTATGTTTCAGAGGAATTCTTCGGGATCGCAGATATTACGGGTGCGTATTTTGCAGGTCTGATGCTCTGCTCCATGAAGATTGGTCCGTATGTGGCAAGGCGTTGTGAGATACCGTCGTATCTGATCTTTTCGCCGGTGTTTTTTGCAAGCGTCGGACTGAAGGTAACGCTTGGCGGTATGGATGCAGGGATTTGGATATTCTCACTGATTTTGCTCGTCATCGCAATTTTAAGTAAGATTGTCGGATGCGGGCTGGGCGCACGGTTCTGCGGCTGCACGGGCAGAGAGGCGCTTCAGATTGGCGTGGGAATGGTTTCCCGCGGCGAGGTCGCTCTGATCGTGGCGCAAAAGGGATATGCGAGTGGACTGCTGGACAATCAGTTATTCGCACCGATCGTGCTTGTCGTGATCGTGACGACGCTCCTAACACCGATTCTGCTAAAGGTTGTCATGAAGGACAAGGAAGTGCGGACGGCATAGCACCGGTCAGAGAAACCAGATATTTTCATTTGTAGAGGAAATACTGATAACGCCCGCCTGTAAAAGCGCCATGATGTCTTCCTTATCCGAGACAAGGCCTCCGGCAATGACTGGAATGGAGGAGAGTGCGCAGATGCGGGAGACGATTTTTGGCATGAGGGCGGGGAGTATCTCGATCAGGTCAGGCTTTGCGTGCTTCACCTGACGCTCAATATTTTCATATGCCATAGAGTCGATGATAAAAAGGCGGAGAATGGCAAACAGACCAAGCTCCTTTGCGCGCTTGATCAAATTTGGCTTTGTGGTGATGATACCGTCGGCTGCCGTGTATTTTTTCAGGAAATCAATGGCGATCTCCTTAGAGCTTAGTCCGTTGATCAGATCAAGGTGGACCATCACAAGCTTGCCGGAGTCTTTGGCAGTCTTTACGATGTCGGCAATCGTGAGAATGTCGCCGTAAAGAATAAAGATGACACGGCTGTCACTGGCGATACATTTTTTCAGTCCGCAGTCGTCCTTTACGGCTGCGATGATCGGAGAGTCCTCAAGTGCTTCTTTGAATTGTTTTTTCATGGTGATGTACTCCGTTTTCAGATGAATGATTGCAACGGGCAGCACGCCTTATGGGCTGCTCGTTTGTGAATAATATAAGGGATGAAGCAAATGCTTCATCCCTTATATTATATATGGAAAAGATTGGCTTGTCACGGACAATCAATCGTAAGCGCAAAATATTGCTACGCTGCCCATGAATCACGCTTGCACCAAAATGA
>URJS01000062.1 GCA_900548205.1 uncultured Roseburia sp.
ATCATTTTGGTGCAAGCGTGATTCATGGGCAGCGTAGCAATATTTTGCGCTTACGGAAGGCCAGCGGTTCGAATCCGCTCAGGAACATTTCAAACGCCGAAGGCTTAAAAAATAAAAGCCTTCGGCGTTTTTTGACAAAAACATTCTATCTCACCAATGTGGTGTGTGGAAATGCCGGTCATCCATTTTTTTAGGCATTGACTGCCGTTTCTCTCTTTACAGATCGTCCTCGATCGCGCTTGATTTTGCATAGGCAGTCGATTTCGCCTCAAAAAAATCTGTTTTGATCAGATTCGCATTACTGTATACATTGACCCATTTCATAGATTCAGGAACATCTGAAAATCCGTCATAAAGCGGAGTAAAATTGAGCGCTGTCGCACGAAGATTGCCAAGATAATGAATATAATCGGAAATCATTTCTAAGGTAAGCCCCTCAATCCGGTCACCAAGTACATATTCTGCCCATGCAATTTCTTCCTCGACGCCGCGCTTTAGCATGGAGCGGTAAACCTCTACCTGCTCCGATCCAAAGAGCTCCGGTTCTTCTTTTTTCAGTTCCAGCAGAATACTGCGGAAAAGCCACAGGTGCGTATTTTCATCGCGGTTGATATAACGGATTTCCTGCGCGCTGCCGGACATCTTTCCCATACGGCCGAGATTATAGAAAAACATAAATCCCGAATAAAAATAAATTCCCTCAAGAATATAATTTGCCATCATGGTTTTTACAAGATGTTCCTTGTCTCTGTGCTGTAGGAAGGCATTGTACTGCTCTCCGATAAACTCATTTCTCTTTAACAGATGTTCGTCAAACTTCCACTGATATAAGATTTCATCGCGCTTTGCAGGAGAGCAGATGGAGTCCAGCATATAGCTGTAGCTCTGAGAATGCACAGCCTCCTGAAATGCCTGTATTGTCAGACAAAGATTGATTTCATTTGCCGTGATGTACTCTCCGATATTCGGCAGATTCGCTGTCTGCAAGGAATCCAAAAATACAAGAAAGGAGAGTATTTTATCGTAGGCGGTCCGCTCCTCATCCTTTAAAAGACGATAATCCTTAATGTCCTGTGTCAGATTGATTTCTTCAGGGATCCAGAAATTATTCATCGCCTGCCGATACCAGGAGCTGACCCATGTATATTTCATATTGTTAAAATCGTTTAGATTGGTAGTGTTTCCGCCGATCATGCGGCGTTTTCGTACATCTGTATCGCCTTGTGCGTTAAACAGAGCCTTTTTTTGTAATTCCATGTATTCCTCCTAAAAATTGGTGGGAATCCTGTTTAGGAAGAACAGGATTCGCATTCCTCCACCTCAAGCGATTGACTGCGCACATAATAAAGCGTTTTGACGCCTTTTTCCCATGCGCGGATATAGAGATCTAAAAGCTTGCGGAAGGTAAAGTCGTTTGTAATATAAAGATTCACGGACTGCGACTGATCCATATGACGCTGACGGATGCCGGCTGCGTCTACAACCCATGTCTGGTCAATCAGGTGCGCATTTTTGTAGAGCCAGAAGGTTTTCTGGTTTAAATCCGGAGCGACGCGCGTGATCATGCTGCCCTTTTTCTCCTCCATGAAATACTTCTTCATCACGGGGTCAACGGCAGCAGTCGTGCCTGCGATGATAGAAGTGGAGCTGGTTGGAGCGACAGCCAGCAGATAGCCATTGCGGAGTCCCGTTTTATGTATTTCCTCTGCCAGTGTTTCCCAGCGCTCAGAGGTATAATGACGTTTCTTAAAATAAGCGCCGGTATCATAATCACTTCCCTTAAAATACGCATAGGAACCCTTTTCTGCCGCAAGCTCCATTGATGCTTTTAATGCATAATAATTGATCTTCTCATAAAGGTCGTCCACAAAATCAAGATGCTCTTGTGTCTCAAAAAGATACCCCTGCTTGACAAGCATATGGTGGTAGCCGCTTGTGCCAAGACCAATTGCCCGATATTGCTGATTTGTAATTTGCGCGTACGGTATGGGATAATAATTTAAGTCGATCACATTATCAAGTGCTCTCACAACGGTGGAGATCGTGTGCCAAAGCTCTCCGTCATCCGTGACGTTCATACGGCCAAGCGTCAGGGAAGCCAGATTGCAGACAACAAAATTGCCCGGACGTGTTTTTTGTACCACGACAGTCTCACCGTCCACTGCAAGCATTTCCGGTTCTTCTACCTGCATGGCGCTCATATTCTGGGCAATTTCCGTGCAGAGATTACTGCAGTATATGATTCCTTCATGGCTGTTTGGATTCATGCGGTTGACGCTGTCACGGTTAAAGGTGAACGGCGTGCCTGTCTCAACGAGAGATTTAATGATCAGGCGGACGATTTCCTTCACACTCATGATGCGCTTTTCAATGCGCTCATCCGCTACACAGTCGTAATAGCGCGTCTCCCATTCCTCGCCGTAAAAATCCTCCAGATGATAACCCTTCGCAGTGTAAATATTGTGCGGGCACATCAGATACCAGTCGGCGTCGAGATCGCTCTTGGCAAGCTTCCAGAAAAGATCCGGATAACAGACCGCGGGAAAAATATCATGTGCTTTCATGCGGTCATCGCCGTTGTTGGTTCGCAGCTGCAGAAATTCGGGCAGATCACGATGCCATGCATCCAGATAAACAGCGGCGGCTCCCTGACGGACTCCAAGCTGGTCGACCGCGGTAGCAGTATCGTTGACCAGCTTGATCCAGCGGATCACACCTCCGGCAGCGCCCTCAAATCCGCGGATACTGCTGCCGTTTGCACGAACCTTGCCGAAATAAAGCCCCATACCGCCGCCATGCTTGCTGACCTGTGCAAAATTGTCGATGCTGCGATAGATGCCGGTGAGGGAATCGTCTACGGTATCGATAAAGCAGGAGCTCATCTGGTGGAACGGCTTTCTTGCATTCGACATTGTGGGTGTCGCCATCGTAACCCTTAAGGTGCTTAGTATCTCATAAATTTCCTTTGCCCAGTGAACACGGTCTTTTTCAGGAATTGCAAGATGCATGGCGATTCCCATAAACATCTCCTGCGGCTTTTCCAAAAGCCTGTGCTTATGGTCACGGATCAGATAACGTTTTGCAATGAGATCAAGCCCGCTGTAGTTAAAGAGCTTATTTCTTTCAGAATTTAAGAAAGAGGCAAGCTCCTCGACGTCGCTGCGGCTGTAATTTTCTAAAAGAAAAGCGCCGACATAGCCCTCTTTTGTCAGCCATGAGAGCTTCTCGTACCAGTTTGAGAAGCCAAGAGCCTCTGTCTGCTCATTCACCTGACGTTCCAGATCAAGGGAGAGGAAGCGTGCGGCGATCATTTCCCACTTTGGGGCGTCCTTGCTGATCAATTCCACACTGGCGCGCTCTAATGTGGCGTACGCCTCAGAAAGAGTCATTTCTTCCTTATAAAAAGAGCGGAATTTTAAAAGAAGAAGCTGGATCGAATAAACATCCTCCCGGAAATCAGTCTGGATTTCGGAGAGAAGCGCAGGAAGAGCGGGATCTTGGATCAGCTCGGTAAGCTCGCTTGCCGCTTGCCGAAGCTCGGCGTGGTGCTGGCGGTAGAGAATATAGGCTTTGGCAACCTTCAGATAACCGCGGCGCATCAGGCATTCCTCAACATAATCCTGAATCAGCTCGACGCTGCATCCGTCTGTGATCTGTTCCTCCACCTCTGTCAGGAGATGAGAGAGCTCGTCCTCGGAAATCTCTGCGCCAAGCCCAAAGAAAGCCCTTTGAATGGCATTTTTTATCTTCATTCGGTCATAGACCTGTGAAAGACCGTTTCGTTTCAATATTTGCATGTGATAGTACTCCTTTTCGTCATGAAAATTATTTTACAGGAGAACTATCACAAATGCAATCATTTTGATGATGAAAAGAATTGGATCGGGATAGGAATAAAAATATACACAAAAATACTTTACAAATTTTTGTATTTATAGTAAACTTAACGTAAGTTACAAAAACCTTTTCGGAAGGAGATTATCTTGTGGCAGGTTCCATCAGAGATGTGGCAAAGAGCGCAGGAGTATCGATTGGAACCGTATCCAGAGCGTTCAATGACTATCCCGACATCAAGCCGGAGACAAAGAAGAAGATTTTTGAGGCGGCGAAGCGTTTGGACTATTCTCCAAATCTAAGTGCCAGAAATCTTTCTTCCAAGAATAAGAAAAACATTGCGCTGATCATTTCAGGGCTTTTGGAAAACAATCCGAAGGAGAATCTAATGTTTTGTTTGATTCAGGGAGTGTATTTCTATGCCTGTATGAATGGACTTGAGGTTGCTGTTTATGCAACGGATTCCGCGCATCAAAGGCAGCTGTCCTACCGGAGATTCTGCATTGAGCACAGCGTGGCAGGTGTGATCCTAAGCGGTGTGACAACCGATGATCCGTATTTTAACGAGCTTCTTGAGACAACGGAGATTCCATGTGTAGCAATTGATGTGGAGATTCCGGGAAAGAGGGTCGGATGGGTGTCGATCGATAATGTAGCGGCGTCGAAGGAGATGACACAGTATCTGATTGCACAGGGGCATCGTGATATTTTGGTGATCAGCGGTAAGAAGAATGCGTTTGTCACGGTTGAGCGTATGGTCGGTGTTTATTCTGCGATCGAGGAAGCAGGCGGACATCTGACGAATGACAGTGTCTTATACTGCGATTTCCATGAACAAACCGCTTATGAGAAGGTGCTGGAATATCTCAGAGAGTATGGGACCACAAGACACACAGCGTTTCTTTGTTTCAGTGATATTATGGCGCTTGGCGTGATGAGAGCAGTCAGGGAATGCGGCTATCGTATTCCGGAAGATTTCTCCATTACAGGCTTTGACGGGATTCCGATTTCGGAATATACCACGCCGTCGTTGACTACGATCGTTCAGGATATGAAGGAGAGCGGTTATGCGGGAGCAAAGCTTTTGCATGAGAAAATGGAGAAAAGAACGGAACGAAAACACGATACGCTGCCGTACAGGATCATTGAAAGGGAATCTGTCCGAAATCGAAATGTATAGCTAAGTAGAAAACAGAGCTGTTGCTTAAGCAGTCATAAAATGTTTTGCATCAGCTCTATCATTAAACTACAAGCAAAAACGTTTTTGTAACGATGGAACAAAAGGTGAGAGGATGCATTTAATATGCAGAAAGGAAAAGGAGACTATGGGAAGTAAGAAGATTTTGTCATTCATTTTGGCGGCAGGCATGGCGCTTGGATTGACTGCCTGCGGAGGCGATAAGCCGCAGAATAATGAAGTGCAGACGCAGGGAACAGAGACGGCTGACGCTAAACAGGGCGTCGTTGAGGTGACGATTCCATCCTACAAAACAGGTGAGAATGTAGGCGCAGTATTTTTTGAGGCACAGGTAGACAGATTTAACCAGAAGTATGAGGGAACCTATAAGATTAATCTTGAGAGTATCCCGGAAGATGGATTTAAGGATAAATTAAAACAACTGGCACAGCAGAATATGCTTCCGGTACTGGTGCAGGGCGGTGATGTAGACTGGATTTCCAACGTTGTAATTCCAAATGGAATGGCGTATGATCTGAGCGGCTGGCTCAACGAAACGCCGGCAGTTAAGGATATTTTGATGGATGACGGCTTACTGTTTAACACAAAGGATGACGGCGGTATTTATACCTTACCGTTAGCGACTGTACGTCCGACCGGATTCTTTTACAACAGCGCAATGTGGGAGCCGTCCGGGGATGTCAGCTCGATGACAATGGAGGATTTTCTGGCGGAGATCAGTGATCAGAAGATTGCTTTTTCCACAGCAGAGAACGGCTGGGTATCGGCACTCTTTTTGACGGCATTTATTGCGGCAGAGGATGGAGGAATTGAGCTGCTGCAAAACGGAACAGTTACAAAAATCGTTGATTTCAACCAGCCGGCGATCGTAGAGGGAGTGACAAAGCTGCAGAAGCTGCTTCAGAACAATGCAGCCTCCAATTCTATTGGAGCGGCGTATCCGGATGCTGCAAACGCATTTATGAGCGGTCAGGCGGCGCTGATTTCCAACGGACCGTGGATGTCGGCTGATTTTGATGCATCTGCTTCTGCAAACTGGAGCAACGGATTTGACGGGGCAGCCGTGCACGCGTCTCTTTTCCCGGAAAATATCGGAATTGCCAATACAAGATGCTACGGAGAGTGGTGGATTTCCGCGTCTGCACCGGAAGAAGAGAAAGAGCTTGCACTCGCGTTCCTTGAGTTTATCTACACACCGGAAGAATTGGAAGCATATCTTTTGGCAGAGGGCGGAGATGCGCCAAAGCTTACTTATAGTGATGATTTCAAGGCAAAACAGGCAGAGACACAGGTACTTGCTGATTTAGCCGCAGACACGACATCTAATACGGTTTATGTTCCGTGTATTTTGGATGTGATCCCTGCATCTGTTGCAAATACGGAGTTTGGAAAATTACTTCCGTCTCTGGCAGATGGTTCCTACACACCGGAGGAATTTTGTCAGTGGATGAGTGATAAGGCAGCGGAAGCAACCGCGGAATAAGAGGGAAAAGAGCGGGCAGAAAGGAGTAGAGGTATGCAAAAGAAGCCGGGCTGGCAGGAGAGGAAAAATTATAAATGGATTTATCTGTTTTTACTTCCTACGTTCATCGTTTTTGTCATGTTTTATCTGGTGCCTGTGATACAGGTGTTTGTTACGTCGTTTACATCGTGGGACGGCTTTAACAGTCCGAAATTTAACGGACTTAGCAATTATGTGAATCTGTTTAAGCGAGGAACTTTTTTGATTTCCTTAAAAAACCTGCTGGCATGGAGTCTGATTGCCATGACCCTGCATGTCGGTTTCGGAACGTTGGTTGCTTTTATTTTGTTTCGCAAACCGTGGGGATGGAAATTTACAAGAGCGGTCTTTATGATACCGAATGTCATTTCTGCGGCTGCATGGGCGATGATGTACCGATTTATTTTCAATAATGATTTTGGCGTATTAAATTATATCATCCGTCTGTTTAATCCTGATTTTCAGGTGCAGTGGTTTTACAGCTCGCCCTATGCGTTTATCAGTGTGACGCTGACATGGCTGTTTTATGCAGTCATTGTCACGCTGGTCGTTTTAGGAGATTTGATGAATATTCCGCAGGAATGGATGGAGGCGGCAAAGATTGACGGGGCAGGCACATGGCAGCTTGTCCGTTACATCCAGCTTCCGCTGTGCAGAAATGCGATTGGAACAAGTGTCATCTGTTCTCTGACATCGCGTATTACCATGTATGAGCAGATTGCACTGACGACGGCAGGAGGACCGGGGGATGATACCATGAGCTTGTCCATGATGCTGGTAAATAATCTGACGGATTATAAGTACGGGCAGGCAAATGCGATCGGCGTCATAATGTTTCTTATCGGACTGGTTGTATTGGTTGTTGTCAACCGTGCATTCCGGATGAGTGAATCTGATTATTGAGGTGAGGCATATGAAATTAATAAAAAAAGGATTATCCGGCATTCTCATGTATGCCATTATGCTTTTTGTAATCGTAATATCGCTGTTTCCAATCCTATGGGTTATTTTATCTTCGTTTAAGACAAACGCGGAGATATTGGGCAATCCGTTTTCACTGCCCGCTTCCTTTTCCTTTGACGCATTTGTGCATTTATTTGAGAATTACAACTTTCCTGTTTATTTCGCAAATTCGTTATTGTCATCGGTAGTTGCGACAGCCGTTTCGCTGCTCATTTATTCTATGGGCGCGTATGTGATCGCCAAATATCGTTTTCCGGGAAGAATGCTGCTTTATCTGCTCTTTACCATTACGCTTCTCGTGCCGGGACACAGCCGAACACAGCCGATTTTTTCTTTGATCATGAAGCTTGGACTGTATGATAATATCTGGGGCGTGACAGTTGTTTACCTGTCCGCAGGCATGGCGATGTCTATGTTTCTTTTAAAAGCGGGATTTATGTCAGTTCCAAAGTCATTGGATGAGGCGGCTTTGATCGACGGAGCGGGATTTATGAGAATTTTCTGGACGATTAATCTTCCACTTGCCAGGGGCTCGCTTGCGACAGCGGGGATCCTGATGTTTCTTGGAAATTGGAATGAGTATTATTTTGCGTCCCTGTTGACTTCTTCGGATACTTCACGGACATTACCGATCGCGCTTGCGTTCTTTACGAGTGAGTTTTCCTATAACTATACGATGATGTTTGCAGCGCTGGCGATTGTCATTATACCGGGCATTCTCCTGTATGTCGTAGCACAGGAACAGGTGCAGGCGAGTGTGGCGGCGTCGGGAATTAAAGAATAACATTTAAAGGAGATAAATGAAATGACCCCAAAGATAGATTACTATGCGAAAAAGGGAGACAATGCTGGATGGCTGATCAGGGAGACCGATTTTTTCCCGGAGCATCTGGGAAAATGTGAGGCGATTTTTTGTCAGGGAAACGGATATTTGGGACAGAGAGCCGCATTAGAGGAGACCTATGTCGGCGAGAAAAGAAATCTTTTCGTGACGGGCACGTTTGATAAGTTTGATGAGAGTGAAGTGACAGAGCTTCCAAATTTGCCGGATATGACAAATATGGAAATTTTTATTAACGGCGACCGTTTTCGGATGGACTCCGGCAGGCTGAAAAGCTATGAGAGACAGCTTGATCTACAGACCGGAATCCTTACAAGAGATATTGAGTGGATCAGCCCGAAGGGGGAGCAATTCAAGCTTCATTTTGAACGTTTTGTTTCTCTGTCGGATGAGCATACGTTCGGACAAAAGGCAGAAATCACACCGCTTGCAAATGCAGCTACGATAAAGGTACGCAGCGGAATTAACGGATGTGTGACAAATACGGGAACACAGCATTTCCATGAGGGAAAGATGAGAATTTATGACGGCACGATCATGGAAATGTGCAGTGAAACCGTAGAGTCTGAGGTATTGTGCTGCCAGTATGCAGAAAATAGGTTTTATCTTGGGGGAGCTGCGGAAAAGGCAGAGCAGCTTCCTGTGATCGACAGAAGAAAGCTTGCGACAGAAACAGCGTTTACCGTAGAGCAGGGACAGACGCTGACCGTAGAAAAGCTTTGCTGTATACATACCTCAAGGGATCAAATATATGAGGGTACAGAGTCTGTCAAAGAGAAGGTACCTGCGGACGGAAAGCATCATATGGAAGCAATCGGCAGGAAGGGGTATGAGGCATTAAAGCAGGAAAGCTGTGCGGCATGGGAGAATTATTGGGAGAAACAGGATATACAGATTGAGAGCGAAGACGCTTATGACCAGACAGCGGTACGTTTTGCACTATATCATTTGAATATTATGGTAAAACGTGACGACGACAGGGTCGGAATCGGTGCGAAGGCATTGAGCGGCGAGGGCTATAAGGGACATTCGTTTTGGGATACGGAAATCTTCCTCCTTCCGCATTATCTTTTTACAGACCCTGCGACAGCAAGGACGCTTCTTTCCTATCGTGGAAAAAGTCTTCCGGGCGCTGTGAGAAAAGCGGAGGAAAACGGATACCGTGGGGCGATGTTCCCGTGGGAGTCTGCATGGCTTTACGATGGGGAGGTGACGCCGCTTTGGGGAGGCGCTGACGTCGTGACCGGAAAGCAGATGAAGATACTTACCGGAATCTTAGAGCAGCATATTTCCGCTGACGTTGCTTTTGCGGTATGGCAGTATTTTACGGCGACAGAGGATGAAGCGTTTATGGTTGCCTGCGGATATGAAATTATCCTTGCGACTGCTTTGTTCTGGACGGACCGCGTGGAATGGAATGAGGATAAATCGTGCTGTTTCCTCACAGATGTGATCGGACCGGATGAATATAAGGAGCATGTGGATAACAATGCCTATACCAATTATATGGTGCATGAGAATCTTTTGCTGGCAGAGCGTGTCATTAAGGAGTTAGAGAGCGGGCAGGGAGAAATTTTCACCCGTCTGGATCAGAAATACAGGCTGCATGAGCTTTTGGTGGTCATTACCGAGACGAAAGAAAAGCTTTATCTCCCGACTGCGGACGAGGACGGAATTTTGCCGCAGTTTGAGCGTTATTTTGAGCTGAAAGCCATTGATCTTTCCAAATATAAGGCAAGTGACGTTGTCGGAACGATTTCCAATGATTATAACATGGAGCAGATTAGCGGAATGCAGGTATCCAAGCAGGCAGATACGATTCTTTTGATGATGCTTTTTCCTGAGAAATTTACACGCGAAGAAAAGGAAAAAAATTATCGCTTCTACGAGCAGCGCACACTTCATGATTCGTCCCTCAGTAAATCCACGCACTGCATTATGGCGGCGCAGCTTGAGAAATCAGAAGAAGCATACCACTTTTTCCGCGGATGTCTCGATACTGATTTAGGTCAGACAATGACGACCTCTGACATGGGAATCCACAGCGCAAGCATGGGCGGTATCTGGCAGAGCATTGTCTATGGTTTTGGAGGCGTTTATCTTTCCGAGGACGGAATCGGGATTGCACCAAAGCTTCCGAAGCAGTGGAAACAGCTTTCTTTTACCATTATTTATAGGAATTGTCCGCTCAAGGTACAGGCAGACGGTAAGCAGATCGTGATAAAAAATGAAGGCGCAAAGGATGTGAGAGTTTATCAAAATGGCAGCGCCAAAATGATAAAGGCAGGCGAAACGCTTGCAGAGCATATGTGAGAAGGAGAAAAGCTGTGGAAAATAAGCAGTATAAAGGAATTATATTTGATTTGGACGGAGTGATCTGTCATACAGACCGCTATCATTACGAGGCATGGAAAATGCTGGCAGACCGGTTGGAAATTCCGTTTGACGAGAAAATCAATAACAGGCTGCGCGGCGTATCAAGAAATGAGAGCCTTGACATCGTTCTTGAAAAAAGCAGTAAGGTCTATACCAGAGAAGAAAAGCTGGCAATGGCTGAGGAGAAGAATGATTGCTATCGTAAGCTGCTGGCACAGATGACGCCTGCGGATCTAAGTCCTGCCGTCAAGGAAATGCTGGATGCGTTAAAACAAAGCAAAAAGCTGGCGATCGGTTCTTCCAGTAAAAATACAAAATTTATTTTGGAGAGAATCGGATTGGATGATTATTTTGACGTCATCGCAGACGGCAATGACATCACGCATTCAAAGCCGGATCCGGAAGTGTTTTTACTGGCGGCAGAGAGACTTGGGCTTTCGCCTGAGGAATGTCTGGTTGTCGAGGACGCAAAGGCAGGCATTGACGCAGCGTTTGCAGGAGGCTTTGACAGTGCGGCGGTCGGTGACGCTGCCGGATACGAGAAAGCAACCTATTCATTGGATGATGTTGCAGAATTGAAGGAGTTTCGTTTTTAGCACAGGCTATAGAATTGAAGGAAAATACCCGAACTAGTGAGAGGTTCGGGCATTTTTGACATTTATGAGATGATCACATTGGGAGGTATGCATTCAGTTTTTTGATACGGACAATGTAGTAAATCAAAAACAGTACGGAGGTCAATATCCATGAAATCGGATAGTTCAGCAGCGTCACCGTAAGGGTCGGATAAAGCGGCACAACAACGAAAATCCAAGCGATACGGAGCACACAGATACCTCCGGTTGTGATAATTGTTGGGATGACAACGTCTCCCATACCGCGCAGAGCGCCGGAGAGCACCTCCGTAAGCACAAAGGTGGCATAAAAAGGCGTCATGATCCATAGCATTTCGATTCCGATTGCAACCACGGATGCATCGTCAATGAAGATGTGAAACAGCGGTATGCGCAGGATGATGAAGAATAATGACATAAAGACAGAAATTGCAAGGTCCATCCAGATGCAGACATGAATGCTTTTTTTCACGCGCTGCATTTGTCCCGCGCCATAATTCTGCCCGACAAAGGTTGTGATAGCAAGACCGCAGGCGCTGCTTACCGTCCAAAAAAGGGCGTCCATTTTTCCATACGCAGCCCATGCGGCAGCAGTATCTGTGCCGAAGGTGTTTAGGGCAGCCTGGATGATTATATTGGAAATGCTGTACATCGCGTACTGCATGCCGCCCGGCAATCCGACGATCAATTCAGATTTTAATACTTCTCCGTGAAAGCGGATGCTGCGTAGGGAAAACTGACAGTCAGGAGAGCGCAGCAGATACCATGTTACCATAAGCGCGCTGATCGCCTGTGAGATCACTGTAGCAATCGCGGCTCCTGAGATTCCCATATGGAAAAAGCGAATAAAAAGCACATCAAGAATAATATTGATGATACAGCAGACAATGAGGGCATAGAGCGGACGTCTGGAATCTCCGAGCGCCCGCAGCAGTGCAGAGCCCGTGTTATAAATAAAGGTAAAGAAGATACCTCCAAAATATATCTGCAGATAGAGGATAGAATCTGCCATTAATTCCTCCGGTGTATTCATAGCGGAAAGAACAGGACCCGCTGTTATAATTCCGAAGATCATGATAAAAATACTGCCGACGATTGAAAATGCGTAGAGGGTGTGAATGCTGTGATTCACGCCCTTTTTATCTCCGCATCCAAAAAACTGTGAGACGATCACGGAAGCACCGGAGGTCAGACCCACGAAAAATCCGACGATGAGGGCAATGATCATTCCGGCAGAGCCGCCTACGGCGGCAAGCGCCTCCTTGCCGAGAAAACGCCCGACGATCACGGCGTCCGCCGTATTATAAAGCTGCTGGAAAAGCGAGCCCAACAAAATTGGGAAAAAGAAAAACAAAAGCTGTTTCCAGATCACGCCATGTATAATTTCATTTGTTTTTTCTTGCATTGTTGTATTCATAAAAAATCTCCATTCTAAAGAGCCGTGCAGTTATGGGAACCCTTTCTTTATTATATTATTTCCCATAAAAAGAAGCGGTAAATCAGATAACCGCCGCTCATTAGTAGATTATAGCAGGATGTAGGGGAAAGGACAAGGAAAAATAGAAAGATTTTGTTCATGAAAAATTTGAAATTATAATTGTAGAAAACTATTGAAGAAGTGCAGAGGGAGGTGTATGATTAGAAAAATAAAAGGGGGGAGCGGAATGCAGGGGATTGCAGCTGGGGAGCTGCGCCGTGCGAGAGATGCGGTGACGTGGGAGGGAAAGGAGTTAAGTGAAAAGACTTTAACGATATGTCAGCCAGAGCCTTCCTCATCCTATAAAATAATAAGAATAAGGAAGGCTCTTACTGACGACGGTTACCGATATGCTCCACACAAAATTATTTTCCTGCTTCAGACACTGCCCCCACGGCGATGATAGAGACAATATTTTGTATGATTTTTACGGCGGTTTCCATACCCTCTACGCTGATATGCTCATAAGGTCCATGAAAGCCATAGCCGCCCGTGCCAAGATTTGGACAGGGCAGTCCCATAAAGCTTAATCTTGCGCCATCCGTTCCGCCGCGTACCGGACGGGAAAGCGGCTCTAAGCCGACTGCAGAGATAGCCTTCTTGGCAATTTCTACGACATGTGGGCAACCCTTGATTACTTCCAGCATATTGGAATAGGAATCCGTGATCGTTAATGTCACTGTTTTTTCACCGTATTTGCGGTTCATTTCAGTTTCTATGCTGTGGAGCAAATGCAGACGGTTTTCAAAGGATTCCTTATCGTGATCGCGGACAATATAGGATAATTCGGCAGAAGCAACGTCGCCCTTCATATCCGTCAAATGGAAAAAGCCCTCTCTCCCCTCCGTATGTGCCGGAGTTTCGTTTGGGGGCAGCATTGCCTGAATTTCACAGGCAACAAGCGCGGCGTTTACCATAATATCCTTTGCCTCCCCCGGATGCACATTTACACCCTGAATTGAAAAATCTGCGCTGGAGGCATTGAAGTTATCATAAGCAACCTCTCCCTCATAGTCGCCGTCGAGCGTGTAGGCAAATTCCGCCTTAAAATAATCAAGGTCAAAAAGATTTGCACCGCAGCCAACCTCCTCGTCCGGCGTAAAGCCGACCCAGATGTCTCCGTGCGGTTTGCCGGAGGCAATGATCTCCTCGACAGCCGTTAGGATCTCTGAAATGCCTGCCTTATCGTCAGCGCCAAGCAATGTAGTTCCATCTGTTGTGATCAGAGTTCTTCCTTTTAAGGACTTTAGGGATGGGAAATCGGACACCTTTAGATAGGCGCCGCTGCCCGAAAGCAAGACATCACCGCCGTCATAATCAGAAAGACACTGCGGCTTCACATCTTTTCCCGGAAAATCGGGCGCTGTATCCATGTGGGAAATAAATCCGACGGCCGGGCGATCCTCACAGCCTTCGGTTGCCGGAAGCAGACCATAGACATAGCAGTGATCTGTGAGTATGACATTGGTAAGACCAAGCTCACGCAGCTCCTGCTCCAATGCCTTCCCTAAATCAAATTGACGTGCGGAGGAGGGGATCCTTGGTTCTCCCTGCTCCATATTATTTTCATCGGCAGTAGTCCAATATGAAACATATTTTAAAAATCGTTCTTTTACCTGCATAAAAGCCTCCTTAAACTTAGTGGATAATTATAAAATATCATAGTTTGAAAAAAAATAAAATATTTTATAAAAAAATAGTTGCAATTTTAAAAATTATGTTATATAATAAATCTCGTCCTTGAGGGA
>URJS01000063.1 GCA_900548205.1 uncultured Roseburia sp.
TTCCCATGTATATAACTGCAAGATTGGAGCTCTCTGTGACAATAAATTCCGGCACGGCGGGCTTTCCGGCGCCAAGGATTGTGATGCTACGATTTGCGTCATGAATGACCAGATCCATGTATTCCCGGATCACGCCTGTCTCAAAATCAAACGGGTCCCAAAGCCAGTCCTCATCACTTGCGATCAAGTCATACTTAAATGGTTCTGCTGTTCCTGTAAGCGTAAGGATGCTCAAGACAGGATTGCTTTTTTTCAAATCAACCTCCATGCGGCACACATAGTAATAGCCAAGGTCATTATCTGGAATGACCTTAATCTTCTTGCCGTGCAACCACATGGCAATTTCTGTTGATGTTTGGGCAAATGTTTCATAATCGCCATCCAGCAATACAAATTCAAAACTTAGACCAGAACGCTCCTCGTAATGTACCTGACCGCCGATCTCCGACAGGTCAATACTGCCCGAGGTACCTGGAACTGAAATAAGGTTCGTTTTTGGTTCCGGCAAAGGTATATACATTGCGGTCATCTGTAGACCAAACTTCGATGTGTGTTTTCCATCAATCGTTAAGCCAAAATATTCCATTAGGTTCTCCTTCCGTTAATTCTTCCAAGTTCCTCATCCACTGCCGATGCAACAAGCCTTCCTACCGTCTTACCATCCATACTTACAATCATCCCAACAAGTGACTTACTAAGCTCCTTCCCCAGTCTCTCATAATCAATCTCCATTCCTCCCCCCTCACTTCTTACTGTTATGCTCGTATCTCCCTTCTCCGGCACACTGCTCAAACTATGCATCAGTCCCTCAAAGCCTCCTGCCGACTGATAAATTGCATTTTCCTGTGCGGTGAGTACTGCCTCTCCTTTATGTAATAGCGCCGGAAAATCATCGGAAGGAACATAGTCCATGCCAACGCGCAGTTTTGGGATATTGGGGATAGACGTGCTCATTCCGCCAAAAACTGGAACCCAATCCGGTATCTTTATCCCATTGATGCCATTAATAAGACCGTTGATATAATCAATGCATAAATTAATCGGCATCTTTATAAGGTCAGCAAGCCCTCCCATAATGTTTCCGAATATATTTTTTACATTCTCCCATGCCCCTTCCCAGTTTCCTGTAAAAACATTCTTTATGAACTCCACAACATTGTTTAGAATGTCTGTTATTCTACCAATCTGAGTCGTAACATTTCCAACAATTCCCTCGAACACACTTTGAAATACAGATGCAAGAACATTGAGCTGCGGTATCAGCAAATTAATGATGAACTCCACAATCGGCTCAAGTGCCTCCATAAGCGGTGTTAACGCTTCACTTATCAAAGTTACGATCGGCTGCACCAGCTGCGAAAAAAGATCAATAATTGGTGCAAGAAGCCCGATGAGCAAATCCAATATAGGCAGTATCGCATTCAGTAATTCAAATAGCGGAGGAAGCAAAGCATCAACAATTTCAAGGAGTTTGGGAAGCAGCATATCCAGCAAACTCATTAGGGTGGGTGCCAAGTTTTCAACCAAGTCCCCTAAATAAGGTGAAATAGAAGAAAACAAATCCTTTACCGCAGGCAAAAGTTTTCCCGACAGCTCCAAAAGAGGCTCCCCAATAGATTTCAGAAGGTTAAGAAATTCTGGGAGCATTTCTTTAACACTGGGACCAAGTTCATCCGCAAATCCGGCTATCAAATCAACAAATTGTGGGAGTATATCTTCCACCACCGGAAGTGCGCCATCAATCAGATCAGCTAATAAAGGAATAAGTTCCTGACCCAATGGAACCAACAATATCTCAATAGACCTTGTAAGTCCTTCAAATATACTGCTTAGGTCATTATATTTTGCCGCTTTGATTGTATCTATCGCATTTGCAGCATCGTAAGCCCCTTCTTCGATATTTGCGAGCTGCGTTACTGCCTGCGGTCCCAGATCTTCCCACATGGTGCCAAACAAGCTCACACCTGCCAGATTCTGGGCGAGCGGATCTTCCATTCCTGCCAACGCTTCGACTGTCTGCTGAAAAGCCTCTTTCGCGTTCTCTCCACCTGACGCAAACTTTTCTGCCATCTCATCCGCGTTAAGACCGATAGTTTCAAAGCCTTTCGCCGTTACATCTGATCCGTCAATTGCCTTGATAGACAGCTCCTTTATGGCATCGCCGATTTTATCAACGTTCCACGCACCGGTTTCTGCACCCTTCTGGATAATCTTAAACATATCATCCGCATTGAGTCCTACTTTTGCGAACTGTACGGAATACTCATTGATACTGTCAATAAGTTCGTCGGAATAATCAAGACCGTTCTGCGCTCCGGCGGCGATCAGCGACATTGCCTTTTCTCCGGATATACCAAAATTAATCATCAGAGCTTTCGCGGCTCTGGTAGATTCCGAAATGTCATACTCAAACGTATCTCGAAGGGCAAACGCCGATTCTGTAATCTCCTGTAATGCAGCGTCATCCATGTCTCCAAGCTGCTTTGTGACCTCTGCCATTGCCTGACCGATGTCTTCAAAGCTTTCGCCGTAATTATTTTTATAAATCGACTTCAATACCGTCTCGTAGCGTTCCGTCTCCTCGGAACCCTTCCCGGTACTTGCCACAAACTGATTCATTGCCTGGTCGAGATTATTGGCACTGTTAACTGCAAGTACACCAGTTCCGACAACGGCTGTTCCAACAGCAAGCATACCGGCTCCGATTGCCTTTGCGGTGCCTCCTGCAATGCTCTTCAGGTTCTCTCCGTGTGACTTAGCCGCATCTTCTCTCTTTTTATACGAGTCTTCGTCTGAATTTTCCTGCTCCTTATTTTGCTGCTTGTGATAATCCGTGACATCCTCTTTGACTTCTTTTTGCACCTCGGCTGTCTTTTTTTCAAGATGCTCCGTCTTCTGGGCTGTCTCCTTGGTATATTTTTCCACCTTTTTTTCAGCAGCAGATAAATCATTATCAAGATTGCTATCATCCGCCCGAAGTGTATAAGTAACATCGCCCTTTTTCTTTCTCGCCATACTGCACCCATCCTTTCATACAAAAGACAGGCACATCGGCACAGCGTCTTACATCCTCAACTCAAAAATTTTTGCGCACTCCTTATTTTTACAGCGTAAAAAAATGCCCCTACACACGGCATCCGTCTTATAAAATACATTGACCGGATGTCCACAGTAAGGACACTTTGCTTTCTTTTTGGGAGTCATATTTTTCTCGCTCCTTTTTCCAATGTTTCAAACAGTAGGTTCAATCCATCCTTGCCGCCACCTCCACTTACTGGCAGCGCATAATAAGATTTTAACCGCAGGATGTTTTGAATCTCCTTACGGTTGGTTCTTGTAGGCTCCGGGAGCTCCATTGCCCGGATACGCATGACCTCTTTGATCTTCGTTTCATCTGGTAATCCATCAAGAAGGTCAATAAATTTGTGCCATGACATCCGCCCACATTCCGCTGTTAAGTCCAATCCATACGCCTGCTGAAAACTCGCATAAATATATCCCCCATCATAACGGAAATCCATGAGCTTTGGACCGTTCGCAGTCTGCGGGCGTCTCGGGGGCGCAATGTGCTTTTTTGTAATCTCCTCTAAGAGTTTTGCACGGTCAAGGTCTCCCAAGAGCCGCACCTTAAAGCGGCTTTTCACCAGCAGCTTTAACGCCTGAGTAATCTTATCACCGTTATCCAGACGATCATCACCATAAAGCTGTTGAACTAAAAGCACGGTATCATAGGAAAGATTCAGTGTATAATGTTTGCCTTTGAACCACACTTCCGGCGCCCGCTCACCCATTAACAGGCTCATGATCTGTTTCGTCCCGCAAAGAGTGCTCTGCGCTGTTTACGGTTATACTGCTTTAAGACCTCCGTTTTATTACTCTGCGCAATTTTACGCACCTGCGGTATCACAATATCCATAATAAACGGCTTCAGCTCCTGACACATCTCAATATAACGCGAGTCATAAAACTCTAAGATTGTTTTTGTATCCTCCTTGCCAAACACAGTTTCCAAAAGGTCAATCACAATGTTTCCGAGTTCCTTCAGTTTATCGCCATATGCATCCGGCGTTGTATCCTTTAGGTTTTCCAGAACATGCATAGCCTCCAGCACCGCAATTTGCTTTTCATACAGCTTCTTTGCTATGCTGTCAGCATCAAGTGCAACATGCATTGTATGTACAACCGTTCCATCTTCCTCTGTCAGAAGAAACTCTTCCTCGTAAATCTTTTTTCTTTTTGCTACATAAGGCATATTTGTACCCTCCTAACCTTTATTCTCTTGTGTTCTTGTCAGGCATACCCGCACGGGTTACAGTACCCATTACCGGACGCCCGTTGCCATGGATCGTCACGGTGAGCGCATTTGGCTGATTACTGTCCCCGTATGCTGCTGTGACATTTGCAAGTGTAATTGGCCAGATGATATACTTGTCTCCACGTTGCAGTTTCATGTGTGTTTTTCTGGCATTTCCAAAATGATACTGCACACCCTCAGATAAAATATAATCTGATGCGGCGTCCCCATTTTTACAGTCTCCGGTCAGGGTCAGCGTCAACTGTCCACCCGTTACCTCTGTACTTCCCCAGCCCTTATCGGCATAATAAGCCGCCTGATACAATACCTCATTCAAACTCTGCGACATATTCTTAGTAAGAGCTGCCAAAGATGCCCACTTCGGGCTTTCTGCGCTTGGAGTCGTATTGATAAATGCTTCTGTCTCGTAGTTGATCTCTGGTGTAATCGTATTTTCCGGCAGTACTTCCGAAAATACCTGTAAATCCATTCTTTTCATGAAGAATCCTCCTTCTTAAAAATATAATTTTGCATTTAAAATGCAGGAATAGTGATACGTTCCATCTTCGTCCCTGCCGATTTTAGACGGTCCTTTTGCGATCTCCATATCAAGCCAGCGGAACGTATTCCCTTGCGGGTACTGACGCAATCTTTGGAAGTAATCACATATCTCCTGTAGCTGCTCCAAACAGCGCACTTGATCATTGTGCCGACACAGAAAGAGTATCGGAACCGTCCGGATTGTGCTCTTGTCGTAATATTCTGTCTGCACAAAGGATTCTCCCAGCTCTGCATAAATACTGTTTGCCTCTGACAGTTCCTCGAAGGAAACCGGTGCATCCAGATTACAGTTTGCCTCTGCTGTTGCGCCAAGAAGCTCCATAAATTCAACATATGATGTCATCTTCCCAACTCCTCCCCAAGTGCTTTCTGAAACACCGTCTGCCAGTTATCCCCGTACTTTTCCGCCGCATACTCCGTCCATTCCATACGGGCAAGCGCCTCCGTGAACCTTAACTTTTCAGGACCATATGTCCGGTTTGTGGGATTACCATACATAACCTCCCCATGAAACAGGTACTTCGCATAGGGTGTATGCCAGCGAAGAACAAACTCTTTATTCTGCGCCTTTTTATCGCTGTTCGTAATTCCGCTACCTCGCAAGATTCCCTGGTCATGCGGAACGTGTTCATTAATATCGCCCAATGCCTGATTTCCGGTTATGGATAGAGCATAGTCAGCTCCCGCCTGTATTCTTTCCTTTGCAATCGCCTTATCAAGCGATATGCTTATATCAATATTAAGCATGTCTCACCATCCCCAGCTCGTAGTGGTGCAGTCTTCTTCCGTCATAAAGAGGCTCTATCACCTGGACTCGATACCTTTCGCCGTTTACCATGACAATATCATCTTCCTCCCACTCTACACCTCTTGGGCGGCTGTTTCTGCAATCATAGAATAAAGTTGCTGCCAGCTGCACTTCTGCGCGGTTTTTATCTCTTACCACTTTAGAGGACGGCTCAATTCGGATATATGCAAGCTCCTGACCTTCCTCTGGTGTCTCCTGTCCCCATCGATCCTTGCTCGTCTTATATCTTATGGCTCTATGGATCAGCAGCCACTTAGGAATCGCCTGCATTAAAATCCACCTCCCCGATATAAAAGTCCTGTCGGAGCCAATAACCGTATTGAACGTGGTGCATATACAGACTGTCTGGAACTTCCCCCAGTGCCGGATGCCTTCGTATAATTGAATTTACCAAGACCTGCGCTCTGTAGGTCGTAGCCGTTATCCATATCAGTCCCCCCGTTTGCATTTAAGTATTCAATCTCCGCGCACACTGCTTTTTTGACACGTTCCTGAATATCTTGCGGGAGAGCTTGAAACGTAAGCCCCGTCACCCTGTACATCGTCATTTCTTCCACAATCTCCTCTGCTCGTTCACACAAAGACGGGAAGTCGGCAGGATCGACCGGCTCCCCGTAAAAATAATCCGTATAATACTCCTGTGTGATATACATTCACATCCACCCCTTATTGTCCGGCTGCTTCTGTGCGCTTAATATAAACCGTTTTTGGTTTAGAGATCTTTCTTCCCCAGATTTTACGTCCCTGCACCGCAGATGCACCAATATACTTACCCGAGCCAGACAAGTCCTGTGCATGAACATCTACCGCCCACTCCTGCACCCGATGACACCAGTTTGGATGTCCCGCGATAAATTCCGTGGTTGTCTTTTTTGATGGAGTGATTGTCGTATTTTCATACGCAAGGTTGTTGCTCTCAAATACTGCAAATCCGGCAACAGCTCCAACAGCTCCGGTAGTCTTTAATTCCTGCGATAAATCCCCCTGACGGATAAAGTGATCATCCATCATAAGAGTACTCATAAACTCAGGAGAAACAATCATCCACCTTCCTGCCTGCGGAACACCCACACGTCCAAGGTACGTCTTAGCGGCAAGAACCTCTTTGTAAGCCGTATTTTCTGTTGCTGCCGTTTTCGTTGTTGCGACATGCACTCCGGCAGTTGTTTCCAAACAATTAATCGAATCCTGATCCATTGTAAGCGCAAGGGAATATCCGGCAGAATCCAATCGATCTGCTACCAGATTATCCGGCACCGCTGCCGCATCATATCCGTCAATGAGTTCATTTACTGCCTTATCCCGGTCAATATCCAGATCAATATAGGAAGTTGTCCCGGATTCCAAATCAACGCCCTTTGCCTTGTCGTAATCCTTTACGGTGACCTCAGTATCTCTTACCGGAATTTTTACCTTCCCCGCTTTAGGATTTCCTTCATAATTGGAATTGAAAATATGCTGATCTCTGGTAACAAGCGTTTGCCTCAGCTTTGCATCCACCATAGAAGACCATCTCTCCTGGTGCTCATGTGCAAATAACTGTAAATTCATTCTAAACATCATAATCTTATCCTCCATTAGTCAATTTTTAGTCCCGGGTTCTTTTTCAAAAATGCGGCTTCTACACCAGAAAGTTTCCCTGGTTTTCCTCGCTGTCTTTCTCCCCACGCGCCCTTTGGTTTGCTGTCGTTCCCATCTGCATCCTTTGATGCTTCTTTAAACTGCGGATATTTTTTCAGCACCGCGTCAATGGCATCCTCAATATCCATCTTCTCATCCTTTGCCATATGCACTTTTGCAAGAGCGATTACATCATCCACGCAATCTTTGGCAACGTCATGCTCCAGACAGGTCCATTTCAACTCTAAGTCGTCTGCTTTTGCAGCTTTTTCCTTCAAAGCCTTGGTTTCCTCATCTTCTTTCGTATCTTTTTCCGGGTCTTTATCCCCGTCTAGCTTTGACTTCTGATGTTCCCGCTGCCATCTGCGCTTCTCCCTTGCAAGACGCTTCTTTACGGCGTCATCAATATCCTTCTGCGAGAATTTCTTTTCATCGTCTCCGTCTTCGTCTGAATCGTCATCAGCCTGGTCGTCACCTTCACCGGAATCGTCTCCGTCTGAACCGCCTTCTGCACCTTCTTCTGCAAATAACTGTAAATCAAGCAGTCCATATTTCTTTTCCATGTTTCTGTACTTCATATACTGTGCCTCCTTCTTAAATGATCCGTTTTACGCCCGTTCGGCGCCGTGCTATATTATCTGCACGTACTCGCTTCCATAAGATTCCTGTATGGAAACGATGCCAATAAAAAAAGAATCAACCAGAACTTTTCCGTGTTCTGAAAGATTCTTATACTTAATATCAATATGCCCCGGCACGATCTGATATTTTATTGCGTCTTTCGTCAAATCCTTTAATGATCGGATAGTATTTTGCGCCAATACCGATACCGCGGCACATATGACATCCTTTCCCGGCTCTGCGTAATTTGCATGACCGTCCACTGTAATGCCCTCTTTCCCCACATGTACTACAATCAATCACATCACCTCCTTAAAATGGGCACAAAAATACCACTGACTTTACTTGATCAGTGGTATTACTCCTTAACTACTTCAAAATAATGTGGTGGGTAGAGGTAATCCTCCCCCGAGTCATCCTTAATCCGGTAGTATCCTCTTTCAACCGACAGAACATTATAGATTTTATCATTTGTAAGCACAAATAACTCTGTTTTTCCTATATATCTAACGCTCATCTTCAATCTCCCTTTTTATTTTGAACCCAACCTTCCCAACAGTTTCTTCTTGGAACCAATGAACCTCTGCGCAGAATTCTTCGCCAGTTTCTAAATCCATAAGCACGCCAAATCCCTTCGCATGCTGCCATTTTTCCGGAGTGCCGCCGTATTGAGCAGTGAGCCCCTCAGCTACTCCTTCATGGAGTGGGTGTCTTGTTCCTTTGCCGGCGAATACCTCAGCATCCTGAATACGCGTCCCCGGAGCAAACTCATACTCTATCCCTGTAGACTTGTTTACAATCTTATAATTTCTGGCTTTAGCCCCGACACTTTTACGAATTGCAATATCCTTTAATGGTATTGTATCAGTATTTTTAGCCTTTGTATAGGCTTTATTCGCTGCAGTTGCCTTTGCACTGATGCTGCGATTAAACCCGACTACCTGCTCCCGGTCCTTCCGTCTATGAAGGTCCGCATTGCTATCGACATACGCCTTTAGTTTTTCCTCTTTCGCCTTTAATTTTGCTGCAGCCTGTTGGAATGCCTCCTCGTCCCCTATCTGGTCATACAACATGCATTCCCTTTTTTGCTTTCGTACTGCCCGCTCAAACGCACGCTGCTTCTGAGTATTTTGATAGAGCCTGTCATTTTCCTTCATATCATCTGTCGGGAAATGACGCCGGATTGATATTCCCTCTACATAGGGATATATATGATGTCTACAGTTGATACCAAGCAATCCGTCCGGCTCTCCATAACTGGAAGTATTCCAATGGGGGTACTTTGTTGATTTATTGGCACGATCAAATATCTTCCCTTGATCTCTGGCGCATTTAGGTCGGGCACCGGAATGGCTGTCTACCTCAATCAGGTCGATTCCAAAATCATCCGCTCTTGCCATTTGTACCTCTGCGGCAACTGTGTTGCTGGTAGAGCGCATCGTCATACTTACATAGGCTTCGGGCGTCCATTCCCTTCCGCGCCTATCAACAAATGCAGGAATCCCTTTGTCATTAAATTCCTGAATACACTTGCGTATTGCCTGTTGCCTTGATTCTGCTCCCGTTATGACGGCTGTCATCTTCTTGTTTAAAATTCCAAGCAATTCGGGTTTATTTTCAATCTCCTGCGCTCTGGATGCTGCACTTTGCACCAACCGTGTATAAGCGTCCCTTGCCTTGTACAACATCACTGTGTTGCACAGGTTTAACGTATCCCGCGCCTGCTCCTGCGTCGCAGTAAGCACCTGTTTGATATTCCGGCTTTTTTCCGATGGAACTGCCTGCGGCAGCATCCCTCTCCTAACGGCATGCTGCATCGCAGGCTCCATCTCCTGTATGGCTTCTTCCGCAGCGGCATTTAACATACGTTCCATTGCCGTCTGCGAGAACCTCGCATACTTTGCTATAAGCTTGATATTTTCCTGGTTCAGCCTCCCTATCTCTGCCAGTTTCCGAAGCAGCCATACATCCGATGCGATGGGCTGGTTGTAATCACGACAATGTCTTATGATGTTCGACATGATCTGTTCCTCAAGCTCCTGATATATCCCTGTCGGGACGTCAGCGGCTCTCTGATTCTTCGTCTGATTCATCTACATCACCGCCTTTAGCTAAATGAAAACCGGTTTTTCCAGTTTCTTCTCCGTCACCCTCTCCGTCCGTCCAGTCAATATCCTGCCCTGTAATCTGTCCTTCCTCCGCAATACACTCAAGCTCCTTTTCGGCATCCGCTTTTGAACACTTATCTATCTCCATGATTGCGGTCAATTTTGAACGTAACCCTGCCTGTACCAGCTTAATATTCCGGTCAATCGTTGTATTTGTATCTTCGATGATGCTATCATCAAAATCTATCGTAACCTCAATCTCAGCCCCGTCGTCCAAAAACGCAACCGCCTGCACCAACGCGATCAATGCCGCCTCGATGATAATGGCATTCTTTTGCCGGTTCTGGTAAAGATCGCTCTTGTCCGATATAACCTCCGTAGCCGTCTTAACCCCTGAAGGACTGAACTGGTAACTTCCTGTTCCCATTCCTACTTTTAGGCTTAAAATGTCAAGGCTCCTTTGAATGCCAAGCTCATGCTCCTGCGCCCGGATACTCATATCAACCTGCTCCGGTCTGCCCTCATCACGGTTATCGCCCGGCATCAGGTAATAAACCGTATCATTCGGGTCAAATGCCGGTGCAGTGATTCCGTCCTTTTCCATCATCTTTTTTGCCATTGTAATAGGCACCATGATACGCTTGCGACCGAGCACATACTCGTTTATGTAGCTGTCATAGACAAGATCGCACCCTTTCAGCTGTGCGATGCTGTTTGCGTATACGGATATTCCAAGTGGGCTGTCGAGATCAATGTTGTTACAGATATTTGGTGTTATAATCTGAAAGAGCGGTTTGTCATACCCTGTATCAATGATTGGTATCGCTTTTCCCGGTGCATCCACTTCCTTTCCAGATTCGGCATCAATATATTTATTCTCGATATAGTACTGCTCCGGTTTTTCTGCGGTCTCTACATCCGCAACAGCTTTCCCTTTTCGGTGTATCTGTAGATATATAACCTCTTTCTTATCAATTATCCGGATGCTCCCAAAAGCACACTCGGTGATGTCCCCGTTATCCCACGACAACGGATAGATCATATCTGCCCGGACAAAATCTATCATAATACTGTCATCTTCTGCCTTATACTCTACAAACGCTCCAGTGCCAAGTGCAAATGCCAGCTCCACAAGCTGGTTGCCCCGTACCTTAAAATTATTCGCCTGTAAAATGGCATTCAAGCGAGTTTCATAATTGCCAGCATTGATTGTAACCTTTTCATTGAGAAGAAGATTCGCCCAATCTTCGCAAACCTTTTTTGCCATGCCCAAACTATATCGTTTCTGTTTCGTGGTTACTACACCATTGTAAACCGTATAGGTATGGAACTTAGATACTTCTCCTTGATACCAGTCAAGCCACTCGTCAATATGACAATAGGTTGCATCTGAAACTGTAGTATATCCATTTTCAATTAAATACTGCCTGATTCTGTTTCCCATGTGTCCCTCCGCTCTATGCCGCCGTATATAAAATATCATCCATGATCGATTCTGTGCTGTATTCGGTACTGTCAAGGCTATCCACATTCATCAAGCCGTCGTCAAGACGCACATCCTGATTTACCTTCTTATCGTCATATACTGCCTGTTCAAATGCTTCGATGATATGCTTGCAGTGATCCATAACCTTCCAACGATTCTGCGCAATCAGACTGTTATAAAATGCAATCCTGCCATTAATCGGACCTTTTATCGCATTCTTAACCCCTATCGCCACATGAGCCTGTATACATGCCATTTCAAGCCCCGCGATCAGCGTCTGTTCTGCACTGTCACAATAAGCCTCATACACCTTAAACTGCATCTGCGCCCGTCTCACAAAATCAATAAAGGCTTCCTGCAGCTCCTTGGGGTTTATCCTCTTTTTGCAGTAATACTCATCCAGCACGACAACCTGCTTAAACCCTCTCGTGAATCCCGTAAGGGTAAAAGAATGAGCCGACTTTGTACCTCCAAAGTCGACCCCGATCACCGCGTACATAATCTCATTCTCTCTCAGCCACTCCTTCGATACTGTGTACGCTTTTACGTTATCAGCAAATTGCTGATAAATCAGACCGTCAGCTGCTACCCACAGCCCTAGAACAAAACGTTTGTAAAACACACTTCCATGCGGCCATGCGTTTTTATATTCCTCTTTGCGCTTTTCAGACAGTGACAAATTATCGTCCATTGTGAAATGCAGGTGATATACGCCTTTCCGTTTTGCCTCCTCCGGTTTGAGATATTCTTCCGGTATAAAATGATGCGGTCCTGCCGGATTGCAGTTCATCCACACTTTCCACCCGTCCACAGAGCATCTTGCGATCATCTGGCCAATAAATGATTTTGGGAACAAAGCAGCCTCGTCCGCATACGCTCCTGCCGCTGTAAGACCCTGAAGGGCATCCTGCGCTGCTTCTGTATTTGCTCCGTACAGATAATACACATTGCTCCCGATCTCAATTCTCGCATCGGTACCGGAACGAATGTATGTATATGACCATCCCCACGCTTCCAGTATCTGGATCATGGGCTGTATCACATTTTTCTTTAGCGCTCCCATCGTCTTCCCCGCCAGAATAAAAGATTCGCCGGAAAACATCTCCTGCGACCACATCAGAAATCCGCATATACACGCAATCGTTTTCCCGGAACGGATAGCCCCGTCCGCAATCAGATAATTATTCGTACTCGCCCGAACCACTGGACGCCACCAGTTCATCAGGCGCAGCTGCTGATCCGAAAATGGCTCAAACTTAAATCTGACTATCTTACGTTTTTTCTTCACCACTACCATTCTCCTCGCCAAATAATCTTGTAAGCTCATCCCCTGTCGGACGTACTGCCTGTAAGAATCGCTCAACTGCCGGATCGCTTGTCTGTTCATCGTTATTGGTGTCAATCTGCGCTTTCAGCACTGCGATTCTTGCCTTCTGTTCCTCGGTAGCCATATCCATGTGATCAGACAGCCATTGGAGTGCCTTCATTTTATCTGCCAGCTTGATACTTGCTCCATCTTTTCCTTGCTTCACCTCGGATATAAGAGTTCCATCCACTTGCGCAGATTCGCGGAACCGCACAACATTCACGCATTTTGTTAAGTTTATTTTCTTTCCCGTCTTTTCATCTTTAATCTGCACTGGACCGTATATCGCCATAACTGGCTGTTCTTCCTGCCCAAATTCCACATAATCCGTAATATCGGAATATGCAATATCCAAATACTTTTGAAAGATGTCATGTTCGTCCAATAACTCCCTATTAAGCCGGTTTTGCTTTAATCTCTGAATTTCATTTTTAGTACAAGGATTTACAAGGAGTTTATACCCCTCGGCATTTGCAACTTCATAACTGCAACCATATGCCTTTTGATATGCTTTTGTGGCATTAAAACACCTGACATAGTACAAGCAAAAAAGCTGCTGCTTATCTGTCAATTCTGGATTTTCCATGGTCTGAATAACATCTTCTGAAATGGCTTTCTTTTTCATTTTGTTGTTTTTTCCCGAACGTTCGCTATTTTTTTCCGAACGTTCGCTATCTTTGCATAACATCTTCCCTTCCCAGTCATAGGTGCTCTTCCATCTACGCACCGTCCCAGCTGGAACTTTTAACCTCTCTGCTATATCTACAAGTTTTAGCCCTTGCTTATATAACTCAAATGCTGTATCTACTCTCTGATCTTTTGCTTTTGGCAAAGGCTGTCACCTCCTTGTGATTTTATTCCTCGTACCGCACAAAGAAAGCACCCGGAACCTACAAAGCCCGAAACAGGCTCGTATGTCTGAGTGCTTTCTTTGTACGTACTTGGAGAAGTCATTGCCGCTACTGACAAAGTATAGGGTAAAGAGAGCGGTGATTCGTTCAAACTTGCGCCTAAACATCTTTCACCGATAACATACTAACACATCGCAAACGGACAATCCGGACAAAACGGACAAACTTTTATTTTTCGCTCATAAATCTTTCAAATTCTTTCCTCATACTCTCCCCGGTGGCTTTCCGCCCCATCCGGTTCGCCGTCTCCTCCCAGCTTAATCCGTCAAAAAAGTGATGCCTGATAATGCGCTGCATCCGCATGGGGATCCCGGTCATCCACTCCTCCACTGCAAGCTTAACTTCCTCCGCCTTTTGCTGTCTCTCGTGCAGCAATACCTCCTCTGCCCGAATCCGTACATCGTCCGAGTATGTATAGGGTGTCCCCTCAACCTTGAAATGCGTCTCGGCGTAAGGAAAATCATTCATAGAGCCCTTTACATTGCCTGTAACGATTGTGCGTTTCCGCTTCTGCAATCTGGCAATATCCTTCTGCGTCTCTTTCACAAGCGCACACGCATCTATGTAGTCGCTTA
>URJS01000064.1 GCA_900548205.1 uncultured Roseburia sp.
CTCACACGAAGTGTGTTTTTATGACATAGGATTGCAAAGCAATTTCCTATGTCATGAAAAAATGCTGCAATAAACAATACTTTTGTTTATTGCAGCATGGAAACGTTTCGACAGATATTTCGCCAAAAACACTTTACAGGTCATTGACATCCATTTCCTTTCCGTCTCTCCAGATACGTTCCAGATCATAGAACAGTCGATCCTCTTTTGAGAAGATATGGACAATAATATCGCCGTAATCCATTAAGATCCATGTAGAATTTGCATTTCCTTCCACCTGTTTTACCGTCAGACCTGCCTTATGGAGTGCTTCGTCACAGGCGTCTCTCATAGCCTGAATCTGATTTTGATTTGTTCCGTTTGCGATAATAAAAAAGTCTGCAATCGGGGAAATTTCACGGATGTCTATCACCTTCACATCCTCTGCCTTGCGATCCTCTAAGGCAGCGACTGCCGTTTTGCAATATTCTTGCGCTGTTAATTTTTCTCCCATATTAGATATTCCTTTCATTATTCAGATATTTCCAATGCCAGATACGGCTTATAATATTGATAGGTCATTTTTGTGATTGGGTCGATCGCCCCGCCTCTGCCGGACAGATATTTTAACGTATCGTGCAGGATCTTTGCCATGCAGGCATCCAAATCATGGAATGCCAGCTTTCTTACATAAGAAAGGTCCGGCGCCTTATCACGTCCGGGTTCGATATAGTCCGCAATATAGATAATCTTATCCAGTATACTCATCTCAGGCTCTCCGGTTGTATGCACCTTGATCGCATGAAGAATCTGCGGGTCTTTTACCTCATAGATGCTTTCTGCCAGATATGCGCCCAGCTTTGCATGGAGTAAATAAGGACTTTCGGATTCTACCGTCGTGATAGGAATATGATACTGTCTGCAAAGCTTCAGTTTTTCTTCATTCGTGATGCATTTGGCGCAGTCATGGAGCAATCCGGCGATCATCGCCGGTCCTTGCGGAAAATCATGCGCCATTGCGAGGCAGCCCGCTGTATACATAACGCCTACCGTATGACCAAATCGATCCTTATCAAGTTCTTTTTTTAGTTTTTTACGAATTTCCTTTAATTCCATTACGATGATTTCCTGTCAAGATTTTTCTTTCTGGTATAGACCGTGCATACGGATATATTCCCATACCGCCGGTGGAAGCATAGCAGGCTTCGCTGTCGCATTGACAAGCTGTCTGCGCAGACTGGAGGATGAAATATCTGTTCGCCCTCCATAAACCGGATAAATTTCTGCTTCAAAAAGCTGCTTTAATTCTTTGATCTTTTGTTCAATGCCTGCAATATCCATATGATCACGCACTGCAGTCAACAGCACTGCTTTTTTGCAAATGATTTCAGGATGCATCCAGCTTTCCAGATAATCCAGTGAATCTGCTCCCATAATAAAATAAAACTTCACGTTTGGGTAACATGCACAAAGCTTTGTGAGTGTCCGGTAGGTATAGCTTGTCTCCGCTGACTCTATTTCCATAGACGACATTTTAAAATACGGATAGTCCAGCAGGGCAAGCGCGGTCATCTCCGCCCGTACCTCTGCCGCACTCATACTGCTCTCCTCCTTATTCGGAGAATGCCCTGCGGGGATAAACCAGACCTCATCCAGAGAAAATTCTTCCCGTGCGCTTTCTGCAATGTTTAAATGTCCCTGATGGATGGGGTCGAACGAACCGCCCAAAATTCCGATTTTTTTCTCAAAATGCTGCTGTTCCATAAGGCTGATTCCTATCTTGGAAGCTCAAATTTTGTGTTTTTCTTTGCCTGTCGGAATAAAATGATCTTTTTTCCGATCACCTTTACGACATCCGAGCGTGTACGTTCGGCAATGATGCCTGCAATTTCCCGCGGATCGTCTGCACAGTTTTTCAGCACGGAAATTTTTATCAGCTCGCGCTTTTCCAATGCTTCGTCTAATGCCATGATCAGCTCCGGCGTTAAGCTTGACTTGCCGATCTGAAAAATCGGATTGAGCGTACTTGCTTCACTGCCAAGATATGCGCGCTGCTTGCTTGTCAATTCCATATGCTCTCCTTTCTGCCGGATATACCGCAAAATATGCGGACGGCATGTTTATTTGTAATAATCAAATTCGTGACCGTAGATACGCACGGTATCTCCATCCTCAATTCCCCGTTTTTCCAGTTCCTTTAAGATGCCCTGCTCTCTCATAAATTTCTGGAAGAACAGAAAGCCCTTTTCGCTCTCGATATTTGTATAACCGAGCATCTTGTCAATCTTTGGTCCTTCCACGACAAATGCGGCATCGTCTGCACGCGTGATCGTATAAGGCTCGTCCTTGAAGAAACGGAGTGCCGGATCAAATTCCTGCTCATAGATGACCGGCTCTTTGCTGCACATTTCAAGCAGATGATTTACATGATAAAGAAGCTCCCGCAATCCCTTCCCGCTGACAGCAGAGATTGGGAATATCTGGATGCCGTCTTTTTCAAATTCTGCACGAAGCGCCTGAATGATGTCATTCTCATCACCATAAACAGCATCCATTTTATTAGCAGCAATCACCTGCGGTTTTTTTAAGATGCCCTCATCGTAGGTGGCAAGCTCCTTGTGAATCGCCTTGATATCTGCGATCGGGTCCCTGCCTTCCGTTCCGGCGGCATCTACAACGTGAATGATGACTTTCGTGCGCTCAATGTGACGCAGAAATTCAAGACCAAGTCCCACACCCTCCGAAGCACCCTCGATCAGTCCCGGAATATCTGCGATGACAAATCCCTTTGCACCGTCTAGGTCTACAACGCCAAGATTTGGCTGAAGGGTTGTAAAATGATAGTTGGCGATTTTAGGCTGTGCATTTGTTACGCGCGAGAGCAGTGTGGATTTGCCGACATTCGGAAATCCGACAAGACCGACGTCAGCGATGACCTTAAGCTCCAGCTTTACCTCAAGCCCGATCGCCTCTCCGCCGGGCTGCGCGTATTTTGGTGCCTGCATCGTGGAGGTTGCAAAATGCTGATTGCCAAGCCCTCCTCTGCCGCCGAACAGGATGATCTGTCTGCGGTTGTCGCCTGACATATCTGCAATGACCTTTCCCGATTCCGCATCCTTGATCACTGTTCCAGCCGGAACCTTTAGGACTAAATCGGCGCCATTTTTGCCGTGACAGTTCCGCTTACCGCCCTCCTCGCCCGGCTGTGCAGCAAATTTTCTACGGTGGCGGTAATCGGTCAGCGTATTTAACCCGTCATCCACCTCGAAAATAATGTCGCCGCCCTTGCCGCCGTCTCCGCCGTCCGGTCCACCGTCCGGTACATATTTTTCACGGCGGAAGCTGACGTGCCCGTCTCCGCCTTTTCCTGATTTAATAATAATGGTTGCTCTGTCTGCAAACATGAACTTCTACCTCAATTCAACTGGAATGTCTGCATAAAATACAATAAGACCCGGCTATTTTCAGGCATCAAAATGTCTGTGCATAGTCGGGTCTGCGGTGCATCTTATTCAGCTACTGGATATACGGAAGCCTGCTTCTTGTCTCTTCCTTTTCTCTCGAATCTTAAGATACCATCTGTCAAAGCGAATAATGTATCATCACCGCCGATACCTACATTTACGCCCGGATGGATCTTCGTTCCACGCTGTCTGTATAAAATGTTGCCAGCCTTTACGAACTGTCCGTCTGCTCTTTTGGCTCCTAATCTCTTGGATTCGGAATCACGACCGTTCTTTGTAGAACCAACTCCCTTTTTATGAGCAAAAAACTGAAGGTTCATATTCAACATGTCTTACACCTCCTTGAATTCTAAAACGATAAACTCGTTTCCGTAAGTAGTTTGTATTCCCTGTAAGCCCAACACCAATGACTTCATCAGTAACTCCGCATCATGCCCTGCCGGAGCACGGAAACGAACTGCAATTTCGCCGGGAATGTCTACATCTGTCTCAAATACCTCCCCGGTAAATTGTTCCAGAGCATTAACTGTATTGATGACCAGTGCGGAGATTCCCGCACACACAATATCCTCCCCTGCATCCGCATATCCGGCATGTCCCAAACAGGTAAAGCCGAGATACCTTCCGTCATGGTCTTTGAAAACCGTTATCTTTGTCATAACAATTTCCCAACTTTTAAAAAGTAATCTTTCACCAGAAAGATTTGATTACGCATTGATCTTTTCAATCTTAACCTGCGTGAACGCCTGTCTGTGACCGTTCTTCTTATGATAGCCGGTCTTTCTCTTGTACTTGTAAACAATAATCTTTTTACCTCTGCCCTCTTTAACGACAGAAGCCTCGACAGATGCGTTTGCTACATCAGAACCAACCTTCATTCCGTTGTCTGATACAGCTAAAACCTGATCGAAAGTTACTTTCTCACCAGCCTCAACACCAAGTTTTTCAATGGTAATGATATCGCCTTCGGATACTTTGTACTGTTTACCACCTGTTGCTATAATTGCGTACATATGGCACCTCCTATTATCATTACTCGCCAGTTGCGGTGCTGTTCTTCTTTACGAAAGAGCAGACTTATAGACCTCACTGTGCGGCATACTTCGTAATGATAGCACATTCCGTAAGATGCGTCAACTATTTTTTTATCAATCTTCGATTTTCTCCAGAAATGCAAGAAACTCTTTTTTGGCGCGCGCGATTTCTCCCGCATCGTAGGAATTCAGCGCCTGCTCAAAACCGCGGATCGCAGCCTCTGCCAGAAGGCGCTCATGTCCCAGACTCTCCTCGTAGATCCGCTCACCACGCATCAGAAGGTATTTATTTTCCTCCCGGTCTCTGGGGTGGATTTTCAAATAGGAAAGCGTCTGGAACCTCTCTGTAATCTCCTCCTCGGAAAGTTTTGCATCCCGTCCTAAAAATACTTTCTTCGCCTTTTTCCGGTTGGAGACAACGGTCACCTCCACCTCCAAAATGGAATTGACGTCATAGGTATAGGTGACGTCGACCGCCTCCTCCCCTGCCCTTGTGGCAGGAACGTCGATGACAAGCTCGCCGAGAGACAGATTGTTATCTGCAAACCGGCTTTCTCCCTGCAGCACATGGACACAGATTTTTGTCTGGTTGTCGTACACCGTATACAGCCGCTCCGTCCGGCTGGCGGGAATGACGGTGTTGCGCTCAATGATCGGGCAGAACACGCCGTGCTCAAACCGGTTGTTCTCCCATTCCCGCACAACCTCTGTCCCGAGCGTAAACGGGCAGACGTCCGTTAAGACAATCTCCCTGATCGCGGAGTGACGCTCCTTCATCGCTCCCTGAATGGCGGCGCCGAGCGCCACGGCTTCGTCCGGGTTGATGTTTAAATCCGGCAGCATATGAAACAGACGGCTTACAAACCTGCGGATCACGGGGCTTTTGGTCGCACCGCCGACCAGAATGACCTTGTCAATGTCCGAAAGTCGGATACCCGCATCGGTGAGACTGCGCTTTACGGGCTTTCTGATGCGCTCCAAAAGTCCGGCGCAGGCCTCCTCATACACGGAAAGCTCCACGGTCATCTCATAGGACTTCTCCCGGATCCGGCAGCGCATGACGCTCTGCCTCTGCTCTGTAAAACCAAGCTTGCAGGCTTCCGCCTGCTTATGGATATGGCGCAGGCTCTTTTCACTTAGTTCCAGCCGTTCCAACTCTGTAAATTTCTCAAAAAACATAGTTTCCAGTACGGCGGTAAAATCTTCGCCGCCCAAAAAGTTGTCTCCCGCAACCGCCCGCACTTCTAAAATGGTGTCGTACAATTCCAGAATTGACACGTCAAAGGTGCCGCCGCCGAGGTCAAACACCAGAAAACGCGCGTTTCCCTCACTCTGGTAAAGACCGTAGGCGACCGCCGCCGTCGGCTCGCTGATGATGCGCTCCACCTTTAACCCGGCAAGCTCTCCCGCACGCCTGGTCGCGCGCCGTCTGGCGTCATTAAAGTAGGCGGGGACGCTGATCACCGCTTCTGTCACGGGTTCTCCGAGATAGCTCTCCGCATCTTCTTTTAACGCGCGCAGAAGAAAGGAGGACAGCTCTTCCGCCGTAAAATTCCTGTGCAGCAGGGAAAACTGCCGATTCGTTCCCATGTCGCGCTTAAAGACGCTGGCAGCGCTTCCCGGATTCAAAAGCATCCGCTCCCATGCCGTGCGGCCCACATAAATCTGCCCCTCCTCATCCATACTCACCACCGACGGAGTGAGATGCTCCCCCAGCCGGTTCGGGATGATTTTAGGACCGTCCTCCGTGAAATACGCGGCAAGACTGTTGGTAGTTCCCAGATCTATTCCAATCATCATAGCTTTATCCCCTCAATTACCCTGTTTTTTCAGACGTTTTCGGAGCGCGGCAGTCAGCCCTTTTAGTTCCACGTCGTACGGATTGATGGCAAGCCCTTTTTCATAGTTGACAAGCGCCAGCTCGTCCTCCCCGCACGCCTCATGGTACTGCCCGCGCGCCAGATAGCTCTCATAGCATTTGCTCCGGTCACATCCCACACACCTGTTGCAGGTGAGCATCTCCTTAAACATCCCAAGTCCATCTTCCACTTCCCCGAGCGCGATATAGATACGTCCCAGCCGGTGCAGTCTCGCCGGACGATACCGCTTGTAGGAAAGGTAATCTTCCTGCGTGGTCTCACCGAAACTTTTTGTAAAACTGTCCATTCCAAAACTGTACATCGCTTTTTTTGCAAAAATTTCTGCGTTCTCCTTTTGCCCCAACCGGAAATACAGCCATGCGATCTTCACCTGCATCTCCCACAGTTTCGCGAAATCGTTCTGATCTTCCCTGCGCTCCGCCTGTAACAATGCGTCGAGCGCCTTCCCCAAATCCAGTTCGCAGGTGCAGTAATAATCGGATAATGTTGCATACGCGCGTGGCTTATCATGAGTCGCCCTGTCAATATAATTTGCCAGAAGTTCACGCGCCTTTTTCCTATCTCCCATACAAAAATAAGCGCTCGCCACATGGTACTGATAGTCGTCATGGTATCGTCCGATCTTTTCATAGTGTTCCAGTGCCTCCTTGTACCGCCCTAAATCCATCAACACATCGCCAATTTTCTCATGGATGTCGTAAGACGCAAATTCAAGATTTTTCTTATAGCACTCGACGGCTTTTTCAAGCTCATCCAGAATCCGATAGCAGGAACCCAGATTGTTGTATGGAAGTTCGCTCCGGTAAGTCGTTTTCACATATTCTGCCGCCTTCTTAAAATAAGAGATTGCCGTCTCATAATCTCCGGCATACTGATAGCAGCAGCCAAGATTGTTATAGGCAACCGCGTAATCCGGATCGTATGTAAGCGCCTTTTTGAAATCGGCGATCGCCCGTTCAAAGTCAAAATCCCGCAGATATATGCGCCCGCGGTCCAGCAGATTACACTTGTTTTCATCCCTTGCAACCGCACGGCTGGCATATTCAACTGCCCGCTCATAATCTTCTCTGCGGTAGTAATTTTCAAACCGCCTCCGGTAATGTTCTGCCAGCCCGTCGCAGACATCCTGGTGTATGGAGAGAAACTTATCCTGATCGATGCCCGGACATTTCAGGACACGCTCATAGGCTTCCTGCCATTCCTTTGTCTGATCCAAGTTTTTATGACAGATCCCCATGTAATAGTAAAAGGTCGGAGAATCCTCATAGTCGTCTTTTGCCAGCGCATATTCATGCAGCGCTTTTTCCCACTTTTCCTGCTCCAGATAGAAACTCGCCAGAACAAAATGATACCAGCAGCAATCCGGATTTTTTTTGATCGCCAGCTTTGCATAGCGGACCGCCGCCGCAAGATTAAGATTATCGTAACACAGCAGGGCGGTTTCAAACAAAAGAAGCGATACGTCCTCGATGTCATGCGGCTGCCCGCTTTCTGCCTGCTCCCGGATTTCGCGGATCATTTTGATGACCGCTCCCCGCTCCTTCTCCGTGGTGGCAAGACGGCTTAAGATCCGGGCTTCCAAAAACTGCATTCCCAGTGAAAATTCCACCTGGTTTTCCCTTGCGCGGTTTAATACACCCTGCGCATCCTCCATCTGCCCATAGTCAAAAAATACTTTTGCAGCCACCAGATAGGGCTTGTAGTGCTGTGGGTAGATATTGATCGCAGCGTAGTAATCATTCACCGTCTGCTGTGCGCGACCCAATTCATACGAAGCCTCCTGCCGCATCACAAACGCCGGATAATGCCGGTCATTTTTTTCAATGATTTCGTCACAGAAGTCCACGCACTGCTCATACTGTTTTTGCTCCAGTAAAATCCCTGCTTTCAAACTGGCGGCTCTGTTCCAGAATTCCTCTGCTTTTGCAGCTGCAAGCGCCTCGTTGATCCATGTAAGCGCCTGCTCCCCCTCCCGAACCGCATGGTAAGCATAGGCAAGCAGGTAACGGGAAATAAATGCTTCCCGTGCGTTCGCCGTATCATCACCGCCTTCGGTCTCTGTCTGCCGGGACATCAATTCCAGCCAGCTCCTAAGATGGGGAATCGCCTGCTCATACTGTTCGTTTTTGTGGAGACTTTTTCCCAGAAGCTTGTGGTACTCCTGCTCTTTCCCCTCATCAGGCACAAATGGCGCAAGCAGCTCTATCACCTCTGCCTCTCTGTCATTCTGGAGCAGACACCATCCAAGTGCAAAGAGATCAGCGTCCCTGTCGGCTTTCGTCTCATAAACGCCGCTTAGTTTTTCACGGTATTGCCGGATCAGTTTGTCGTTGATGGTGCGCAGACGCTCATCCACTTCTCCTGTGACAAGTTCCCGCCGCAAACGTTCGGTGAGAAGTTCTTTAGCAGCGGCATACTCCTCCTGCTCCATTAGCCACTTTGCCTTTCCGATGATCGCACCGGCATTTTCCGGCATTCTTTTTAAAATCCTCTCCCATGCCTCTGCCGAAGCTTCCTTCTCGCCTGTCTCCCAGAGCGCGTCCGCCGCGCTGCCGCAAATAAAATTATCTTCCGGATATTCCTCCAGCAATTTCATGCAGAGCGCTTTTGCCTCCGCCTGCCTCCCGGTTGCCGCCAGAACGATTGCGCGCACTGCATCTTCATAGGGATGATAGATCCCAAATGCCGAGAGCTCACCGAGCAGTCTGTCACATTCCGCATAGGATTTCTCTGACGCCGCCTCGTTCGCCTCATAAAATTTTGAGATATAAGCGTCTACATTTGCCGCTTTCTGGTTCAAAATCTCAAAGAGGGTGTAATCAAAAAACGTTGCATGATCCATATAATAAATCAGATAGTCCAGAAAATTTGCAGGGAACTGTTCTTCCAAAAGCTCCCTGTCCTCCCTGATCTGGAAGGTTTCGTCCAGAAGGCTTAAAATATGGGAAGGAAGGCTGTCGTGGCTCATCAGATACACCATGAGAGTCTCTCTGGTCTCCAGCGAGGTATCCAGCCCGTCGCACAGCGGATCGGACAGCAGCTCTCTCCATGTATCCGCGTCGCACCGTGCCGCCAGATCCTGATAGACTTCATCCACCCGCGCGATCCACGCTTCCACCGCTGTCTTCTCCCCGATCTCATCTTCCTCCTCCCTCGCCGAAAAAGCCATTGCCTCCTCGTATGCCTCGCGGAGACGGCGAAAGCCCTCCGGGTCATCCTCGGGATTGGTGGTCTTTAGCTCCCTGCGGTAAGCCTCCCGGATGAGCTGCTGATCTTTGGTTTCCTCAATTTTTAAAATATGAAACATCAATTCTTTTTCCATAAAAACCCCCGTATTTTACAGACTTATTCTTTTGTGTCAAGCATCTCCTGCAACGATTTTCGAACCTTTTTTCTTGTCACTTCCACAAGTCCAAGCTTTGTGATGTCGATGAGCTGCGCAGGGATGGGATCGCTTTTTAAGGCTGCGCGGAAGGCGCGCACCAGCTCCTCTCTCGCCGCCTCCGAGACAAGATTGATGAAATCCACGACGATGATGCCGGAGATATTCCGCAGGCGAAGCTGCCTTGCGATCTCTCCCGCCGCCTCTTGATCAATCTTTAGGAAATTCTCCTGCGCATCCTTTTCCGCAATGTTTTTCCCGGTGTTCACATCGATCACCGTCAGCGCCTCGGTCGGCTGTATCACAAGATACGCGCCTGATTTCAGCCACACGCGCTCCCGAAGCGCCGCCTCCAGCTGGCTTTTTACCCCATAGAATGCGGAGAGGGAAAGCAGCTCGTCCCGGTAGTGGCAGATACGGACACCGCAGTCTGCGACAACCGTATCAACCGGAACGGACACGCTGCCGCCCGTCGTCAGGCGTTCCTCCGAAATCCCGTATCTTTTACAGATCTCTGCAAACAGCGCGCCGTCATCCGTGACGATTTCCTCCAGACAGTCGTGGCGCAGATCGCGCAGATGCTTCATGGCTGCGGATTCCTCCCGGTACAGCAGACTGTAGCAGGTCTTGTGGCGCGCCGTCTCCGCCATCTGCGCATACATCCTTTTCAGTTCATCAATCTCCATGCGCACGGTTTGTTCTGGAACGTCACCCGCGTTTGTGCGGATGATCACGCCGTATCCGTTTTCCTCCGACAACCACTGTGCGAGCAGTTCCTTATAATGTCTGCGGACGTCCTTTGTGAGCTTTTTGGATACGCTCATTTTGCGGTTGCCGCTTGTGAGCACCGCATAGGTTCCGGTCAGACCCAGGTTTGTCGTGACCGCAGGCTCTTTTGTCTTTAAGGCCTCCCGCACGACCTGCACGAGAAGCTCGTCCCCCGCTGCGAGCAGCTTTTTTTCACCGGAAATCTTTTTTGTAAAAACGGGATGCTTTACGTCCTCCAATGGCAGGTAACAGTTCTGCGACGGAGAGATCTTGACAAAGGCGGCGTTTAAGTTTTTCACGACATTTTCCACCCTGCCAATGTAAATGTTCCCCACCGTCGGACGATCTTCTTCTCCCAGCTTTTCCGGGAGAACCTCGATCATCCGCTTTTTTTCATCATAAAGGGCAGAAATACGATATTCCTGCCCTCCGATCGTCTCCGTTGTGATGACGTAGCGGTTCATAGCGCCGTCCCCATGTCGCCGAGAGAAATATAGCCGTCCCCATCCGCTGCGTAGACGTCTTTTCTGTGGATCTGGATGGCATTTGCGTCATAGGAAAGTCCCATCGCCGCAAACAGATGCTCCAAGACAAGCTCGGGCTTTACATTGTCTGTGCTCCCGGTGGAAACCATCAGATAGAAGGACACAACAGCGATACCATCCTCTCTTACCTTTTCACACACCTGAAAATCGTACACGAGCTGTTTTAAATCCATGACTTTTTCGCTTTTTTTCGTCGGCTTGGTGATGAAAACCTGCGCAGGCTTAGTGAAATGTTCTGCAATGCCGTCCGCAAACTGCTCCACGGTCGCGGCCGGCGTGTAACCTTCCTTAAAGGAAAGCTCATAATCTGCCGCCGCCACGATCGACATCGCCGTCTTTGCATCGTCCGGAAGCTTTACATATCCGGTGATCTCGACGCCGTCCACCATCGTCTCATTTAAAATGCGAAGCGCCTCTGCGGTCGCTGGAGACTGGTGCACCTCGATGTCTAAGTACTCGCCGTCGCTTGTGACGCCCACGCCGAGCGGCGCGGCAAACGACATGATCTGGTGCGGGGAAAATCCCTCGGAATAGCAGATATCAATCTCCGCGCGCCGCATTGCCTTCTGAAAATAGCGCATCATATCGAGATGTCCGATAAACTTCATCACACCGTATTTGCGGAATTTGATCCTAATTTTCATAGCAGACACCTCCTCCGAATTTTCTGACGCCGCAGCCCGAACAGCGCATACGGCAGTTTGGCGTCACGCTTTCTTCCATTGCATGCTTCCATTCTCTCTGCAAAAACTCTTTTGTCACGCCTGTATCAATAAAATCCCACGGAAACAGCTCGTCTAACTCACGTTCCCGCATCGTATAAAAGTCAGGGTCAATGCCGCACGCTGCGAATGCGTTCATCCACCGTTTGTAGTCAAAATATTCTGACCACGCATCAAAAATACCGCCGTTTTGATAAACCTCTAAAATAGCCTTCGCTACATGCCTGTCGCCGCGCGCAAGCACGCCCTCTAAAACGGTAACGTCAGCCTCATGCCAGTTGTACTTGATGCTCTTGCGGTTTAACTGCTCCTTCACCGCAGTATTGACTACTTTTGCTCTGCCGATATAATCCTCCGGCGGATACATCCGCGCCCACTGGAACGGGGTAAACGGCTTTGGCACGAAAAATGAAGTGCTGATGGTAATCTGACATCTGCCGTTTCTGTTTTCCTTTGGAACAGTGTCGTAATAACGCGCAGCCGTCTCATTCGCAAGCTCTGCGATCGCCTGCATATCCTCCGTTGTTTCTGTCGGAAGCCCAAGCATAAAGTAATACTTTACCTTATTCCAGCCGCCCTCAAATGCCTGCGTTGCACCGTTTAAAATATCCTCCTCCGTCAGTCCCTTGTTAATGACGTCACGCAGACGCTGCGATCCCGCCTCCGGGGCAAACGTTAAACTGCTCTTTTTGATGTCCTGCACCTTGCTCATCACATCGAGCGAAAATGCGTCGATACGCAAAGATGGGAGGGAGATATTGATATGCTTGCGCCTGCATTCCTCAATCAGGAAATTGATCAGCTCCTCAAGCTGTGAATAGTCGGAGGAGCTTAAGGAACTTAAGGAAATTTCTTCATGTCCCGTGGACTTTAACATCTCCATGGCGAGTTTCTTTAAGCGCTCCACATGCTTTTCACGCACCGGACGGTAGACCATGCCCGCCTGGCAGAAACGGCAGCCGCGGATGCAGCCACGCTGGATCTCTAAGACGACACGATCCTGCGTCGCCTTGATAAACGGCACGACAGGTTTCTCCGGGTAAACCGCCTGTGTCATATCGAGCACAAGCTGTTTTGTGATCGTGCGGGGAATATCATCAAAAAGAGGCTCAAAGGCTGCCAGTGTTCCGTCCTCATGGTAGGACGGGCGATAGAGAGAAGGCACATAGATTCCCGGAATTTTTGCGGCCTCATGCAAAAATTCTGCCCGCGTTTTTTGTTCTGTCCGCATCTTTAGATAGAGGTCAAACAGCGCATCATATTGTAATTCGCCCTCTCCTATATAAAACAGATCGAAAAACTCTGCGATTGGTTCTGGATTATAGGTGCACGGACCGCCGCCGATGACAAGCGGACAGTCTTCCCCACGTTCTGCGGCAAGCAGCGGTATTTGCCCAAGATCAAGAATCTGCAGAATGTTGGTGTAGCACATCTCGTATTGAAGCGTGATGCCCAAAAAATCAAGATTTTTGATCGGCTCCTGTGATTCCAGTCCAAACAGCGGAATCTGCTGCTCTTTCATGATCTGGTGCAGATCCGGCCACGGAGAGTAGACGCGCTCACACCACACGTCCTCTCTTTTATTGAACATATCGTATAAAATCTGGATGCCCAGATGCGACATTCCTATCTCGTAGACGTCCGGAAAGCACATGGCAAAGCGGATCGCTACCTTGGACTTATCCTTCACGACAGAGTTGACCTCGTTGCCAATGTAGCGGGCGGGCTTTTCTATTTTTAATAGTATTTCATCAGTCAGTGCAAGTTTTCTCATCTTTTTCCTTTCTGGTTTGGTATTGCGCAGTGCAGGCGCACTGCGTATTGGTCTTTCACATTATAAACATTTGAGGGGAGAAGCGCAAGCATCCTCTGTCAGATTTGCTATCTGCGCGATAAATGGGAAATTATCTGTACATTGATAATTCAATACTATCCATATACTGTCCGAGAGACATATTAAATCTTTGATAATCGACAGTCTTAAATTCATCTGTTGCCTGAGCAATGCTCACATTCAGCGTGTTCATCTGATTAAAAAAGGTTACCATCATGGGTACTTTCAGAATTTTTGACAATCCTCTGACTGTCATGCTCCCCGCTTCCTTGAGCTTGATAATGTCTCCTTTGGACGACACATTTACTCTCTTATTATCAACTAGTACAACATTAAATAAATAACTAGCCAAATATCATGTATGGTGTTATACTT
>URJS01000065.1 GCA_900548205.1 uncultured Roseburia sp.
AAAAAGTTTCCCACATACACACCGCCGATGGCGATAAAAAATGTGATCACACCGATGATGGCAACCGCCTCAGCAATCGGATAATCCAAAAAAGCAAAGGTAATTCCGATCGCCAGCGCGTCGATACTGGTCGCGACCGCAAGGATCAACAGCTCCTTTAGGTTTAGCGGCGCATCCATACTTGAAATTTCCACCGCCTCCTCCGGCTTCATCGCCTCAAAAATCATCTTTCCGCCGATAAATCCAAGCAGTACGAACGCAATCCAGTGGTCGATGCTCGTGATATATCGCTCAAACTGCATTCCTAACAGCCAGCCAAGAAACGGCATCAATGCCTGAAAACCGCCGAAAAACAGTCCAATGACAACCGCCTGTCCCCGATTGACCTTTCGCATGGCAAGCCCCTTGCACACAGCGACGGCAAACGCATCCATTGCAAGACCGATTCCCAAAAATGATAACTCCAAAAAAACTGCCATTTGTTCTTTCTCTCCTCCCCGGGTGCACGTCCGAAACCGCACACACCGCTCTGTATTATCTGCCTAACCAAGCAGCTCCAATAATTCTTCTCTGGTGAAGCTTGCCGAATCCATACCGTCTCCACTTAGTACCTGCTCGGCAAGCTGCTGCTTGCGCTCCTGCATCGCCACGATCTTCTCCTCGATCGTTCCCTCGGCGACAAGACGGTACACGGTGACGACATTCTTCTGTCCAATGCGGTGTGCCCGGTCCGTCGCCTGATTCTGCACCGCAACATTCCACCACGGATCATAGTGGATGACAATATCAGCCGCTGTCAGGTTCAGGCCTGTGCCGCCCGCCTTAAGCGAAATACAAAAAACAGAGACATCATCCTGCGCAAAGCGCTCCACCATCTGCATCCGCCGTTCCTTACCGACTGCTCCCGTAAGCATATAATAGCGGATCCCCTCGCTCTTAAGGCGCTCCGCAAAACGCTCCAGCATAGAAGTGAACTGGGAGAAAAGCAAAATCTTGTGACCTCCCTGCACCGCATTTAAAAGCAGCTCCATACACATCTCAAGCTTTGCCGAACTGCCCTGATAGCCCTCAAACAAAAGCGAAGGATCGCAGCAAAGCTGACGCAGCTTTGTGAGCTCTGACAAAATCTGCAGCTTCTCCGTCTGAAACTCCTTGTCCGACTTTTCGCTCAGCAGCTGCTTCATCCGCTGCGCATGGGCGTCATACAGCGCCTGCTGCTCCCCCTCAAGTCTCGCATAGACATTTTCCTCCAGCTTCTCCGGCAGATCGCTTAGCACCTCGGACTTTAACCGGCGCAGCACAAACGGCCGTATCATGCGCTGGAGACGCTTCATCTTATCCTCATCGCCGTTTGTAACGATCGGCAGCTCGATTTCCTGACGGAAGCGCTGATAGGTATACAAAAACCCCGGCATCAGGTAATCAAAGATGCTCCACAGCTCGCTCAGTCGGTTCTCGATCGGCGTACCTGTGAGCGCAAGCTTAAACGCTGCCGAAATACCCTTCACCCCTTTTGCCGCCTGTGTGCCGGGATTCTTGATATACTGCGCCTCGTCAATAACCTGTATCGCAAAGACCATATCCTGATACAGCTTGGCATCCCGCTTTAACAGATCATACGAGGTGATCAAAATCTCCCCTTCGGCACTCTGTGCCACAAGACGTGCACGCTCTGCGGCAAGACCTACGATCACTCTGGCAGAAAGCTGCGGAGCAAAACGCTCAAGCTCCTTTTTCCAGTTATAGACCAGTGACGCCGGGCATACGATGAGCGAGCGTCTCCTCCCATGCGCTCCTCCCTCGCAGCTCTCCTGCTCAGACAAAAGCAGACTGATGACCTGCAGCGTCTTTCCAAGTCCCATATCATCTGCCAAGATACCGCCAAACCCGTTCTCCCTGAGTGTCTTTAACCACAAAAACCCTGTCTTTTGATAGCTGCGCATCACTGTTTTTAAGGTTTCCGGGACCTCATGATCGCTGTCCTCGATCGTTTTCATATTGCAGACGATGCCTTTAAACTCCCGGTTCTTTTCCACCGAAAGCTTATTGCTGCTCTTTAACGCCGCATCCAGATACATCGCACGGTATTTTGGTATCTGCACGCAGCCCTCCTTCAGCTTCGCCTCGGTTAAATGCAGCGTCTCTCTAAGCTCCGCCAAAAGCCCGATCCCATCGTCTCCAAGCTCCAGAAACTCCCCGTTTTTTAAGCGGATATATTTCTTTTTCCTGTCATATTTTGTCAGCAGATATGCAAGCTCCTCCGGCTTCATCTCCTTGGAACGGATCGTAAGCTCCAGCAGATCGCTCTTTAAAGCGACGCCGACAGAAACCGCAGGCGGCGTGATCACCCGAAGTCCGCGAAATTCCTCCGAGGTATAAATCGCCATATAAGCAGATAACCGCTGCAGCCCTCCCGTCAAAAGCTCGTATAAAAGCTCCTCGGCATGCGATAAGACAAACACCGTGCCGCCCATTCCAAGCCCGTTAAAATACGGCTCCACCAGACTGCGCACCCGAAGCTCCTCGGCGAGCTCCCGCACCTCTCCCTCCTCCGGTCTCTTTAATACATTATACTTTTTGTCTCCATAGACCGCCAGAAGCTTTGCACCTATCACCTGATGATCCTGCTTATCAAGGTAGAGCTCAAACTCAGGCTTCTTGGGAATATAGAGGCTCTCGTCAAAGCCCTCGTCGCTGACACAGAAATACTCACGCAAAAGAGGCAGCAGGTCGCGGCAAAAAGCCGGCAGCTCCTCCTCTGCCAGATAGCACGCGCCGTCCGCCTGCCTCTCCATATAGTCAAAAAATTCTCCGACCTCACCCTTTAAGCCGACAGGGGCACGGAAAATCGTTTCCTCCTGATAAAAATAATAACGCCTGCTCCCGCGTATCACAGAAAGGTCCTCAAGCTGCAAAAAAATACCGGCAGCGCCCATGCGGATCGTAAGCTTCGGCTTTTTCTCCTCCGGTGCAAAATGACAAAGCTGCTGCTCGTTATTTCCAAGCTCTGCGCAGAACTCCCCGTCCCCTACCGCCTCAAAAAAACGATCGATCGCGACCTCGTCCAATTCTATTACCCGCTCGTAGCTTCCCGCATACACATAATAGGCATGATATTTTGACTGGCGGCGCTTGTCCTCCTCCTGCTGCTGCAAAAATCCGATCAGCCGCCACGCCTCTTTCGTAAACGCCTCCCTGCTGTGGTAAAAATCAAGCTTCTTTCCGTAACGTACTTTTTCCTTCTGTTCTATGGCACGCAGAAACGCAGAAATGTTTTTAAGCACATATTTTTGCTCGATCCCGATCTTAAATTCGAGCGTCGCATAACCATACCCAAGCTGAAAATACGGCAAAAGCTCCACCTTTCCGTATACCCCCTGAGGGATCAGATAAGAAACGTCGGCATTTGCCGCATAGTGACCGAGCAGCCGTTTGAGCGCTTTCGGCGTCTGAAGCTCCGCAGCGCCGAGAGTCTGATCCTCACCTTTTTTCATACGCAAAAGCTCTGCGCTCCCTCTGCGGTTTACATACGCAAAAAGTACTGCCACGCAGTGCTTGCACAATCCGTCGTAATTGTAGAATGCCTCGCATTCACAACGACAGGACGCGATATCCGCAAATTCTTCATCCACGGACGCACTGACATGGTAGTACTCCTGCATATTTCCCCGCACCCTTGCAGACAACTCTGCCATTGGCAGCTCATGCTCCAGATATAGCTCATAAGAAAAATCAAAGACTCCGCCCGTCTCATAAATTTCTTTTCCCCTGCGGTAAGCCGCTCCATACGCCGCCTCCCGAATATCTGCCGTTGAAAACATGACTGCTCCTTTCGCCTCTGACACAACTTTTTACTATCTTACCATTGTATCACATTTCTTTTGCGATGAGGAAATTTTTTTATTTGATTTTAAAATCTGTCATCTTCCGGTTTCCCTTTTCATTGCCCGGTATCCGATAAGCACCGTCCATACATAAGCGCAGGTTTTCGGTATCATCAGCATTCCGATCATCGGTATGCGGTCTGCAAGCAAAACAACCGGCAAATAGAATCCAAAGCTTAACACGATCGTCAGCCACATATGACGAAACATCTCATCCTGTGTCTCTTTCGCACTTTTATAAAATAAGACAATGATCAGCAAGCCCATGATCGTAAACGGAATGTTCCGATAAATGCCCCATAAGAGGGAGGCGTCCGCCGTAAGCCAGCCGTTCTGCGGAAACAGACATAATGCAATTCTAAGCGCTGCAAGAACATAGATCCAAGCTGTTATTTGGCTTTTCCCTTTGATCTGATAACGCATCCGCCAGACATAATACAAAAGAATATAAAAAATCGTCATCGTGATAGATGTGATAAACTTTCCGATCCCCAACGCCGCTGTATAATTTTCCAAGCCCGTCGTGCAGAGCGTATACGCCCTCGGAACTAAATGGAAGGAATCTCCCACGCCCAAAACTACCGCCATAATGCCAAAAAAGCGATACTGCTTAATTCCCTGGCATTTCAGGATCATAATGATCCCAAGAACAACAACTCCAACTAAATAAAAAGCATCAAATAACGTCTCAACGATCGCCTGCATACCCATTCTCTCCCTTACCGATCATACTGTGCATAGTTCACACTGAATTTTACGCCTGCCCACATCAATGCCAGACCAAGTCCTGTATAAAAGACAGCGATAAATACATCCGGCATCAGATGAAGGCTTCTGATCGCAATGCCAAGCGTCATCATAAATGCCATGATAAAAAATGACTTGAGATCAAAAAAATTCCAAAAGTATTGCTTCTCCGTTACATATTGATGAATGCGCACCGTGTGCTTTACAACAAGCTTTTTAAATATCATGAACCAAAAAGCGGAATAGATAAGCGCCGAGCACGCCACACGGAGCAATGACAGATTTCCCGTATATGCCAGCAGTCCGATACGCGCGATATTCACTCCGGCGATCGGCCAGACAATTCCTGCGATCAATAATAAAACTCCGTTTTTTACCAAAATAATTCGTCCTCCTTTATGCCCTAATAAATACAATTCCTGATCATCTGCAATAATTCCGCACAATCCTCCTGCTGGCTTACCAGTATGGTGATCAGCAGGGTAAAGCTGTAATCCGTGAATGTCTCCATCGATAATTCCTCGGAAAATGCTCCTTTACGGACAGCAGGATCATTTTTTAAAACGGTCAACAGCTTCTCCTGCAAGCGGGAGAAATAGCGATCCATCTGCTGACGCCCCTCCTCCTTCTCAGAGGAAACAAAATGCAGAGAATGTATATTTAAAAACCCCGGATATTTCTGATTGCCCGCCAAAATCGTATCGAACATACATGAGATACAATCGACAAAGCCGTCAAATTCCTCATGCTGCTCAAACGGCAGGAAGATCTCTCTCCAAATACTTTCGATCGTCGCTCCAAGCAATCCGGACTTCGACGGAAAATAATTGTATAAAGAGCCTACCGCCACGCCGCACGCCTTTGCCACGCTTCTCATACTGAACGCTAAAATCCCTTCCTCAAGCACCATGCGGCGGCTGACTCTTAAAATATCCTGTTCGGTTGTTACTGTCTTATTCATACGCACCTCACGCAAAATGAACAATGTTCATTTTGAAAATACTACTTTTTTATTTACTTGTCAAGCATGATTTTTCCCATACCCTAAAACAATATCGTGATTTCTGTTCCGATATTTTCCTCGCTTTTTAATTCCAGCTGCGCATCGTGCTGCGCAACGATATGCTTTACGATCGCAAGTCCAAGCCCCGTTCCTCCGGTAGACTTTGAGCGGCTCTTATCCACGCGGTAAAACCGCTCAAAAATGCGCTCCTGATGCTCCTTTGGAATCCCGATCCCCGTATCCTTAATACAAAATACCGGACGGCTGTTTTCCATGCCGATGCGCATTGTGACCGTTCCGCCCGGTCGGTTGTAACGCACCGCGTTGCTGCACAAATTATAAAAAAGCTCCTCCAAAAGAGTTTTATTTCCATTTATGACTGTCGATTCTCCCTCCAGCACGATCGCAACCTCATGCTTTTGCGCCGGAAGCTGCATCTGCGCCATACAATTCTTTCCCAGCTCATACAGATCCAGCGGCTCAAATTCCAGCTTCAGGCTCTCATCATCAAGCTCCGACAGCTTTAAAATATCATTGATCAGTCTCTGCAGACGCTCCGCGCCCCGGTGTATCTCATCCGCAAAGTGCTTTGTATCCGTCTCGTTCGTCATGCCGCTCGCGATCAGCTCCGCATAACCGGAAATTGCCGTCAGCGGCGTTTTCAATTCATGCGAAACATTCGCCGTAAATTCCTGCCGCAGCTTCGCATGGTTTAAAATATCAATATGCTGCTGCTTGATCGTTGCGACAAACGGCTGCATCTCCTCATACACCTCGCCCTCATCCACAAGCGTGATGTTCGACGCCAGCTTTTCGATCGGCGCAATGATACGGGTGGTCAGACGCTTTGCAAAAAAGACGCAGACTGCAAAGACAACCAATCCAACCACGGCGATCAAAAGCATCATGCGCAGACGCAGATGATAAATGCTGTCGCTTGTCTTTGCGACACGCAGCACGTTTCCGTCTGACAGCAGCATCGCATAATAAAAGGTATGCTTCAGAGAGGTCACAGACTGCCGCATTCCGCGTCCCTCCCCTTGGGAAAGTGCGAGCGCAATCTCCGGGCGCGCCTTATGATTTTCCATACCGGCCTCATCCTCCTGACTGTCGTAGAGTACCTCTCCCGCCTCATTCACCAGTGTGATGCGCAGACCGTCTCCCGCCAGCTGCTCATTTTCATTTTCCGCGATGTCCGCCGCTCCCATCAGCGCCACAACATGTGCATTCGCTTTTAAATCCTCAAAAATCTGTTCTATCAAAATACTGTAAAACAGGATAATAGCACAAGCGGCAGTCGCCACAATGGCGATTGCCGCAATCAACATAAACCTTGCATTCAGTTTCTTTTTCATTCGATCATATACCCTACGTTGCGCACTGTTTTGATGCAGGACGCATAATCCCCAAGCTTCCGCCGCAGTGTCTTAATGTGCATGTCTACCGTCCGGCTCTCTCCCTCATATGCAAAGCCCCAGACCTGATCCATAAGCTTATCTCTTGAGAGTACGATTCCCCGATTGATCATTAAGTATTTGAGCAGCTCAAATTCCTTATAGGTCAATTCACACGGAGCTCCGTCCAAAAGAACCGCGTGCTTTTCACTGTCTAATGAAATCCCCCCGCAGGTGAGCCGCGTCTTTGCATCCGCCTTCTGTGTCCTGCGCAGCAGCGCTTTCACACGGGAAACAAGCTCCATAATGCCAAACGGCTTTGTAATATAATCATCTGCTCCCAGATCAAGCCCTTTCACCTTATCGATCTCGCTGCCCTTTGCCGTGACCAGAATCACAGGCAGCGCCGCTGTTGCCGGGTCGGCGCGCAGCTTTAGGAGAATGTCAAGCCCATCCTCATCGGGAAGCATAATATCTAAGAGAATGAGCGACGGCCGCGCCTCCTTCAGCCGTAAAAACAGCTGCTGCCCGCACGAAAATTCCTCCGTCTCATAGCCGCTGTTTTTTAATGCATAACGCTCAATCTCACAAATGTTCGTATCATCTTCTACAATATAAATCGCTGCCATACGCTCTCATCTTCCGCCGCTTCTATAGCTGATATTTCTTGCCGAACTCCTCCAGCAATCGCACAAACTCCTCGCTCTCCTTTGCATCCATCTGCTCGGTAAAGCTGTGCTCCTCCAGTTGGGAATCCTTCACCTGCATCATATAAACTGCGATGTTGGAACAATGATCTGCCACACGCTCATAGTTCATTGCAAGATCAGAGAGCATCAGCCCCATCTCGATCGTACACTTTCCTTTGCGCAGACGCTTCATGTGATGCTTCTTGACTACCTTATTCAGCTCGTCAATAACCTCCTCCAGCGGCTCCACCGTATGCGCAAGTCTCTGGTCGTTTTGTACAAACGCATCCGTCGTACGCCTTAAAATATCTGCAACAGCTTCTCCGTAAACCGTCACTTCCTCCTTGCCCTTCTTGGAAAAGCCCGCTTCCTCCTTCTGCATCTGCTGTGCGATCTCTACCACGTTGATCGCGTGATCGGAGATCCGCTCAAAATCCGTAATACAATGCAGCATCGTCGTGACCTTAAGACTGTCGCCGGCAGATAAATCCTCTCCGTTTAACCTCGTTAAGTACGCGCCTACCTTGTCCGTATATGCATCGACCATATTTTCCTTTTTGATCACGTCCTCCGCCTTATCCTGCGCATAGACCTCAAGTACCTCCATTGCCTCTAAGAAGCCGTCTCTCGTCATCTCTGCCATCTGGCTGATCAACGTGCGGCACTGCTCGATCGCAAACGCCGGAGAATTTAAGAAACGCTCGTCCAATACTGCAAACACGTCTCCTTTCACCTGCTGCTCGTCCTCTCCAAGCGGAATCGTCAGGTATGCCAGCTTCTCCAACACCTTTGTGAACGGAAGGATCACCAGCGTCGTAAATACGTTAAAGACCGTATGGATCAGAGCAATCTCTGCAGCGCCGACCACCTGGTCCGCAAAAGAAAATCCGATAATTGCATCCCCCGCAAAATATAATGTCAAAAAGATCACTGTTCCGATCAGGTTAAAATAAAGGTGTACAAACGCAGTCCGCCGCGCGCCCTTATTTGCACCAACCGCCGAAATCATCGCCGTCACACAGGTACCGATATTCTGTCCCATAATGATCGGCACCACCGAGCTAAAGGTAAATGCTCCCGTCACGGACAGCGCCTGCAAAATGCCGACCGAAGCAGAGGAGCTTTGGATAATTCCCGTCAGCACTGCACCCGCGATCACGCCGAATACCGGATTGTTAAACATCGTTAAGATATTGGTGAACTCCGGCACATCCGCAAGCGGCTTTACCGCCCCGCTCATCATATCCATTCCCGTCATCAATACCGTAAAGCCAAGTAAAATGCTGCCAAGATCCTTCTTCTTGTCGCTCTTGCCGCTCATAATAAAAATAATGCCGACAAGCGCAAGGATCGGCGCAAAGGAAGACGGCTTTAGCATCTGCATAAAAAAGTTACTACCCTCAATGCCGGTTAGGCTGAGCAGCCATGCAGTGATTGTCGTACCAATGTTCGCGCCCATAATAATCCCGATTGCCTGTGAAAGCTTCATAATGCCGGAATTTACAAAACCGACGACCATAACCGTTGTTGCAGACGAGGACTGGATGACCCCTGTCACACCGGCTCCCAGCAACACCGCCTTAAGCGGATTCGAGGTCAGCTTCTCCAACAGCTGCTCCAGCTTGCCGCCAGACATCTTCTCCAATCCGGCTCCCATGACGTTCATACCATAAAGAAACAGCGCCAAGCCGCCGATCAGGGTTAGTACTCCGAAAATATCCATTTTTTTCTCCTTTAATCTGTGTTGGACCCTTGCCCAAAAATATGCATATACTTCATTTATAATATATTTTTTCGTGTTTTGCAATCACAATCAAAGGAGCTGCCAAAATTTTTATAAAACGCCACTCTTAATCCTCATGCACACCGGTGATCGAATAGATGACCCATTCCGCGATATTCGTTGCATGATCGCCGATACGCTCAAAATATTTCGCCACGAGCAGCATATCCGTTGCCTGCTCGCCGTTTTTCATATTTTCGCTGATCTTGCGGATCAGCTGCTGTTTAAACTCTGCGAAAAGATCATCGACAACGTCATCCTGCGCAATGACCTTGCGCGCTAATTCCAAGTCTTTATTTACAAAAGCATCAACGCTCTTGATCACCATATCGGTTGTTTCCTTTGCCATGCTCTCCACAAGGTCAATGTTAAGCTCACTGCGCTCATAGGCGGAATCTGCCATAAGAATCGTCATCTCGGAAATATCCGCTGCATGGTCGCCGATACGCTCCATATCCGTGATCATTTTTAATGCCGCCGAAACAAGCCTTAAATCCTTCGCCACAGGCTGCTGTTGTAAGAGCAGCTTCATACATAAGCCCTCAACCGCCTTTTCCTGCTCGTCAATCTCCGTATCAAAGGCAATCGCCATTTTCGCCTTTTCAATATCCTGCTTTACAAGCCCTGAAATCCCCATCTCGATCGCCCGCTCAATCAGACTTCCCATATGGATCAATTCATTGTTAAGCTCTAATAACTGTCTGTCAAATCTGTTTCTCATGCTGCCCCTCCCCTATCATCCGAAACGTCCGGAAATGTAATCCTCTGTGCGCTTATTCTGCGGTACAGAAAACAGCTTTTCTGTCTCGCCGCTCTCGATCACCTCTCCCAGCAGGAAAAAGACCGTCTTATCCGACACACGGACTGCCTGCTGCATATTGTGTGTGACCATAATGATCGTATATTTTTTCTTGAGTTCGATCGCCAGATCCTCAATCTTCGAGGTGGAGATCGGGTCGAGCGCGGAGGTCGGCTCATCCATCAAAATGACCTCCGGGTCTACCGCGAGCGCTCTGGCGATGCAAAGACGCTGCTGCTGCCCGCCGGACATACCGAGCGCGCTCTTTTTGAGACGGTCCTTCACCTCGTCCCAGATCGCCGCATCACGCAGGGATTTTTCCACGGTCTCATCCAGCTTTGCCTTGGAGCGGACGCCGTGCGTCCGAGGACCGTAGGCGATGTTGTCATAAATGCTCATCGGAAACGGATTCGGCTTCTGGAATACCATGCCAACGCGCTTCCTGAGCAGGTTGACGTCCACGCCATTGTAGATATTTTCCCCGTCGAGGTGGATCTCTCCGGTGATCTTACAGCCCTCCACCAGATCGTTCATGCGGTTTAAGCATTTGATAAAGGTCGACTTTCCGCAACCGGACGGTCCGATAAACGCTGTGATCTGATTTTCATATATATCCAGATTGATATTTTTTAATGCGTGAAAATCCCCGTAATAGAGATTTAAGTCTTTGATCTGAAATTTCTCTGCCATTTTTGTTTCCTTCCTGTTCCTATGCCTTCGATGCCTCAAGCTTTTTTGCCAGAAGTGAGGAGACCGCGTTGATGATAAGTACAATAAATAAGAGAACAACTGCCGTTGCGTTCGCTTCGTTTTTGTGCAGTCCCTCGTTGGAGAGCACATACATATGGATGGCAAGCGTACGACCGGAGCCCATCACGCCAGCCATACCTGTCATCGTTCCTGCCGTGTAGATAAGCGCCGCTGTCTCCCCGACAATACGTCCGATCGAGAGGATCACACTGGAGAGAATCCCCGGCATTGCCGCCGGAAGCACGATCTTAAAAATCGTACGGAGCTTCCCAGCGCCAAGCCCAAAGCTTCCCTCACGATAGGAGAGCGGCACACATAAAAGCGCCTCCTCCGTGATCCGCATGACGGTGGGCAGTACCATGATCGCAAGCGTCATCGCTCCCGCAAGCATGGAGTAGCTCCATCCGAGCGCAATCACAAAAAACAGCATACCGAACAGTCCGTAAATGATCGATGGGATACCCGTCAGCGTCTCTGCCGTCAGGCGCACGACGCCGACCAGCTTGTTTCCCTTTTTCGCGTACTCCACAAGATAGATGGCGGCGCCAATACCAAACGGAACGGAAAACAGCAGCGCCAGAAACACCATCAGGATCGTATTGACGATCGCCGGCATCATGGAAACGTTGTCCGAATTATATTCCCAAGCAAAAAGGCTCGGCTTTAGATAGGGCAATCCGTTCACCAGAATATAGCCCACCAGAAACAGCAGGGTGATCACCGTGATAACCGCGGCGATTCCCACCAGCAAAAGGAGCACGAATGAGTCCGGATGCCTCGTGTATGATTTGATCCTGTCCTTTACGGACATCTGATTGATTGGCTTTAATTTCTTATCCATCCGTGCCTACTCCTTCCCGGTTCTCTTGATCATGGAAAAGCAAAAATTGATGATCAAAATAAATACAAACAGCACAACTCCGGTCGCGATCAGCGCCTCACGGTGCAGATCGGTGGCATAGCCCATTTCCATGACAATATTCGTGGTCAGGGTACGGATGCCTTCCAGCATATTGTGCGTCACGCGCGGCTGGTTGCCGACAACCATCATAACCGCCATCGTCTCCCCAAGTGCGCGGCCAACCCCTAGCACGACAGCCGCAAAAATACCGGATTTTGCCGCCGGAAGGAGAACGGTAAACACACTTCTCTCATGCGTCGCACCAAGCGCCAGCGCTCCCTCGTAATAGCTCTGGTCCACCGCCCGGATCGCAGGCTCAGACGCACCGATGATCGTCGGCAGGATCATGATGCCAAGCAGGATCGCTGCACACAAAATGCTTTGCCCCCTGCTGTCAAAATGCTCCCTGATAAATGGGACAAGCACGACAATACCAAAAAATCCGTAGACGATTGAAGGGATCCCTGCCAGCAGATTGACGATCGGCTTTAGGACCTTATACCATTTTGCAGGACAGAACCTCGCCATAAAAACGGAGGTCAGGATGCCGACCGGCACGCCGATGATCAGGGCGCCTCCTGTCACATAAATACTTCCGAGTATCATCGGAAAAATTCCGAATTTGTCATTTCCCGGTCTCCAGACCGTTCCCGTCAAAAATTCCAGAAAGCCGATCTCCTTCATTGCCGGGATTCCGTTTGCAAAGAGGAAGATGCAGATCAGCGCAACCGCCAGAATGGAAACGATCGCTGTGATCAGGAATACAAGCTCCATCAGCTTTTCCTTCACCGTACTCCGGTTCATGTTCTCCATTGAAATCTCCTTTTTCTCCACAGATAATTTGTCGGGCGAAAAGACCGGATCGCTTACGCCCGGTCTCTTAGCCTGTGCTGTTCTTTAGTTTAATCCGTCCCAGTTTGTGATCTCGCCGGTGAAGATTCCCTTTACATTCTCAGCGGTGAGATCCTCGGTCGGATTTGTCGGATTTACGATCACTGCGATACCGTCCATTGCAATTTCTGTTCCGGTTAATCCGCCTTCGATCTCCGTGTCCTTTAACGCGCGGGACGCCATACCAATCTCAAGCGTTCCGTCCATTGCTCCCGTCATACCTGTCGTGGAATCGCTTGTCTGAAGCTCAATTGTAACGTTTGGATTCAGCGCCTTGTATGCCTCGATCAGCTTCTCCATAACCGGCGCTACGGAGGAAGAACCACCGATGACAACCTTGCCCTTTGCACCGTTTGACGCAAATGCCGCAGCCCCATCCGAACCGATATAGCCGCTCTCGGTGACAACCGCCTGTCCCTCTGCGCTCATGATATAGTTGATGAAATCCTGCGCAGCCTTGCTGACCTCACTGCTTGTCGCAATGTTGAACGGTCTTGCGATCGCATATGCTCCGCTCTTGATATTTTCCACGATAGCCTCCGCTCCGTCAATGTTGACCGCCTTTACAATGCTCTCGTCCAGAGAACCAAGAGACACATAGCCGATGCCGTAGGTGTCGCTTGCCACGGAGGTCAGCATAACGTCCGTGCTGTTTGTGATGACTGCCTCAACCGTTGTATTGTCGATCTTCTCTCCGCTCTCGTCCTTTTCCTCAATACCGAACAGCTCAATAAATGCACCTCTTGTACCTGAACCATCCTCTCTGGAATATACGGAAACGTATTCTCCCGCGTCAAATGCGCCTGCCGCCCCGCTTCCCGCTTCCGGCTGAGTCTCGTCCTGCGCGCCGTATGTCTCTGTTCCTGCTGTATCTGCTCCGGCGTCTGCCGTGGTATTTGTATTATCTCCGCATCCTGCCAGCATACCTGCCGCTAATACTCCTGTGAATAACATACTCATGATTTTCTTTTTCATTGTGAAATCCTCCATGTCTTTCCATTTGCGGAGCTTCTTTTCCGCCTCGTTTTTATTTTTCTTTCCTGTCGACATGGGATACTTTAACGCAGAAATGTAAAATGCAAATGCATGGTTATGTAAAAATTA
>URJS01000066.1 GCA_900548205.1 uncultured Roseburia sp.
ATTCATTCAAAAAAACTTTCATTTTAGACTTGACTTTTAATAGTTAGTCTTTCTGTTTTTCTTTTTAGTATAACACACAGTCGCTTGACATGGAATCCTCTCTACGTTATTATTTCATTAGCTTATTTTCTACTGCCGCATGAATTTGCGTCAAATCACCGCAAATTCCGCAGCGGTAAATTTTTTGTTTTCACGCTTTGCCTGAGGGCAAATATTTCAGAATGGAGATACCAATGAAAAAAATTGCTTTTTTTGATGTTGACGGTACACTGACCTCCGAAATCGACGGCTCAATCCCACAGAGCGCCATTGATGCCATCCGCGAGGCGAGGGCTGCCGGCAATCTGATGTTTATCAATACCGGGCGCTGCTTTCAGCATGTAGAACCACGCTTTCGGGAGATTGGCTTTGACGGCTATATCTGCGGCTGCGGCACGAATATTTACTGCGATGACAAAGAGCTTTTACACATCGGACAGACCCATGAAACGATGATGGAGATCCTTTATCAGGCAAGAAAAACAGGCATTGACATCGTCTTTGAATCACACAAAGAGATCGCGTTTGACCGCCCGCAGCAGCTGAAAAATCCGGAGGCGGTCAGCCTCTATGAGGACTTCACCGCGCGCGGCTATGTGATGCCGACCGATCTTGAGTCGCCGGATTTTTTATCTGACAAATTTGCTGTCTGGTATGAAAACCGCCCGCAGCTGGAAGCGTTTCTCTCTGTCAGCGACCGCTACTTTGAATGCATTGAGCGCGGCGGAAATTTCTGTGAATTCGTTCCGCATGGCTACTCCAAGGCAACCGGCATCCAGTATGTACTCGACTATTATCATCTCAATAAAACTGACGCCTACGCCTTCGGAGACAGCAGCAACGACCTTACAATGCTCACCTATGTACCAAACAGTATTGCCATGGGAAATTCCTATCCCGAAAGCCTCCTGACACTGGTATCCTACGTCACAAAAAATGCCAGTGCGGACGGAATCGCACTGGCACTGCGCCATTTCGGCTTTATTGCTTAGTCTTAACAAGCATAAAAATCATCACGGCCGCCGTGATCAGCTCTGACGCCGGAAAGGCAAGCCACACACCATTTAAGCCAAACAGCGCGGACAAGAGCACCGAGCACACGGGAATGCCCACAAAGCCTCGCAAAACAGACGTTGTAAACGCCTCCTTTGCCTTTTCCGTGGCGCTCAAAAATCCGGTACCGACGATATTAAAGCCGGCAAATAAAAACCCAATAAAATAAAGCCGCAGCCCGGTATGCGCATATTCCGCAAGCTGCTTTGAATTTTCACTGTTAAATATCTGCGTCAGTTCTTCCGTGAAGCCATACACCACGCCGATCAAAACGACTGCCAGCACAAGCGCAGTCATTCTTCCAAGTTTTAAAATCTGCTTTACTGACTTTTGATCTCCCTGTCCGTAATAACGGCTGACCAGCGGCTGCGCGCCCAGCGAAACACCGTTAAACATCGCAACTGCTACAAGCGCGTAATTTGCCACAACGCCATATGACGCCACGCCGACATTTCCCGCTATTCCAAGAATCAAAAAATTAAAGGTCGCAGTGATCACGCCGGAGGAAATCTCGCCCACAAAGGCAGATACGCCAAGCTGGCAGGAATGCCACAGACGCTTCACTGACGGCGCACAGATTTTCACTTTTACCGTACTGCTCCTGCGCAAAAAATGTGTGCCGCAGATTAAAATGCTGACAATCGGCGATGCTACTGTCGCAAGCGCCGCGCCCGCAAGTCCAAGTCCCATCGGAAACATAAAAATATAGTCAAACACAACATTGAACAGACTTCCTGCAAGCGTCGCAGCCATCGCAAGCGAGGGCGCATTGTCATTGCGCACAAACGCCGCGATCACATGATTCATCATAAAAAACGGCGTAAACAACAGAAAGATTCTGGTATAATCAATGCCAAGCGCTACAATCTGCGGGTCGCCTCCCATCAATGCAATAATCTTATCAGGAATAAAGATTCCCGCAAGCACAAACGGTATGGAGATGATGCAGACAGAGCTTAGGGCATTAAAAAAATATTTTTCCGCAGAGGTCTCTCCCTGCGCCCGCAAAATAGCGAAGCGCGTTGCCGAGCCAACGCCGACCATCGCCCCGATCGCAAAGATAACACTGTAAAACGGCAGTACCAGATTTAACACGGTAATGCCGTCTGCTCCCGCCGCTTTCGCAATAAAAAAGGTATCTACGATAATATAACACGAGGTACCAAGCATTCCGAAAATATTTTGTATCACATATTTAAAAAACTGTCTCGTCGTTGACATGATCGTTTTCTTCTCCTTTGCCTCCTGATCAAAAGCCGATTATCTTTCGATTTTAAAATCTCCCGTGTGCTTCGCCTTAATATCCATAACGATCTTGCAGTCTGCCATATGCTCATAATTAACCTGAAGCTCATAATCTACCATAACATGAATATCATGCTCTGTCTCGGTGATCTCAACACTGCGCGTATTTGTTCCTACCAAAAGACTTCCGTACGGCGTATAGTAGTGGGTCATACTGTTTTTATCCTTTTCAAACTGCAGGTGCACATTGGTTCCACCTCTTTTTGTAATATCAAAGCTGCCCTCTCCAATCTTTACCGCATTCTTTACAGGCTCCTCACTGCCCTCCATGATCTCATCAAAAATAACGTAATGCTTCCCGTTCTTCTTATAATAATCACCGGAGGTGATCACCTCGATCGGCTCCCCGTCCGGCTCCTCTGAAAATTGTATTCCGCTGATCGTCACCAATACTTCTTTTGTCATTTCCTCTCCCCTGTCCAATAAATTCTTTCTCTCTTTGCATCTGTGCAGACAACTGCACCAACTCATATTACCTGTTTTTTTTAGAATACGCAAGTCCATTCTTACAAAAGTTTTATTCTGTCAGCTCATTTAAAAATGTGAGATATTTAAACTCTACCTGATAATCATTTGAGGAGAGCACCCTTTGATATTCCTCCGGAGAGAGCACCTCCCTAAGCGCTTCCTCGGCGTCCTCATCAACAACCTCATAAACACTGCCGGAAAAGCACATATTCGGATACATGACGCACCACCAGTTACGTCCTGCCCCCTCACCGATCACAACCTCCAGAGCACGATAGCTGCCCGCCGGAAAACTATAAGCGCCATACGTTTTAACCGGAAATGACGTGTCCGCAAGAAATGCCTGCGCCTCGTACGAATACCCCTCTGACCGGATAACCTCCTCCGCCGTCTCTATGATCTCCCCCAGCTGCTGACTTACGATCGCCTCACACGCCTCCCTGCTCTCGGCGTTTTTCAGCAGCTCCTGCATCCTGCCTCCGACCGCATCCCGCACCTTCAGCTTTAATTCCTGATCGCACACGCTGTCACTGTTCGCGATCACATGAAACCGCAGCACCTTATCGGCGATACTCTTTTGCAGACGCACACGCTCTGCGTACTGTACGCCCAGAAAAATCACCAATCCTATATGCATCACTGCCAATATGTACCACACTGCTTTTTTTCTATCTTCTCTCATACACGCTCTCCTCCCCCTGTACAAGAACTATTTCCAATTTTATCCAGTCCTATACATTTGTTTTAGATGATTTCGGAGAAAGCGTTTCCCCTAAAGGAACAAAAGTGTGCTTTTCTGACATAGGATTGCAAAGCAATTTCCTATATCAGAAAAAACCGCAGCATGCCGAACGCACACTGCGGTTTTCCCTATCACTTTTCAAAAGTATCTGTCTTATGAGGTTCGCTTGCCAAGCGTCACCTGTATGGTCTGCTCGACATAGCTTCCGTCTGAAGCCCGAGCAACCACAACGTCCACGGTATCTCCTGCTCTGTAATACTGCATCCGCTGCGACAGCTCCTGCATGGAGCTTACGCTTCTGCCGTCAAAAGTCGTGATAATATCTCCAACCTGAATACCTGCCTGCTCTGCTGCAGACCCTGCCGTCACCTGTCTGACGGAAACACCGGTCGGCATCCCATATGCTTCGGCAACATCAGTCGTCACATCTACGCCCGCCACCCCAAGAAACGCGCTCTCCGACGAATCGACCTTCTCCTTTGTGATCAGGTCCTCAATGATCGGGCTTGCCGTACTGATCGGAATCGCATAGCCAATGCCCTCGACATCGGTATCGGCGTATTTTACCGAATTGATACCAATCACCTCTCCCGACGCATTCAGCAGCGCACCGCCGCTGTTTCCCGGATTGATTGCCGCATCTGTCTGAATCAAATCTGCGGTATAATTCGTGTTGCTACCGGAATCGGAAACAGATACCTTACGGTTCAGGGCGCTGATGCAGCCAGTCGTTACCGACTGTCCGTAACCAAGCGCGTTGCCGATTGCAATCGATGCCTCTCCTACCTTTAAGGAATTGGAATCGCCGAGCGTTGCCACCTTAAGCTTTCCGCGTGTCTCCTCCTGAATGCCAGAAATCGGTATCTGGATCACAGCGAGGTCTGTGGAAGGATCTGTGCCCCGCACCTCTGCACTTGCCGTAGAGCTGTCCACAAAAGTAACCGTCAGGCTGTTCGCACCCTCCACCACATGGTTATTCGTTACCACATAAAGATACTCGTCATTCTGACTGATAATGATTCCTGAGCCAAAGCTTGGCACCTCATAGGACTGTCTGCCCCAAAGGCTCTGATACTCGGCAATGCTTAAATTCGTGATCGCCACGATCGACGGCATTACCTCCTCAACAATATCCGAAACATCTGTCGCCACATAATTCGATGAGGTTGAGGTCGACTTCACTCCGCCCGTATCGGATTGACTTAATACGCCGCCCGATGTATCTACCGTCTTGCTATCTGGTTGAAAGATCGCTCCCGACGCCAGATGCACACCCTCGATCACTGTACCTGCAACAAGCCCGAATACTAACGCAAGCGCGGCGCACTTTGCAAGCTTTGTGCCAAAGCCTCCGGGTTTTCTTGGTTTCTTTGGCTTCTTGCCGCCATTTTGCGGCGCGCCTGCCGTCTGATAAAAATGCTCCTGATAGGCGCCTGATGTATTCTGATAACCATTTGCCGTATACGCTCCTGTATTTGCTCCGTTTCCGTTATTCCCATTCCCTCCCGTATAGCTCTGATCATACGAATAGAAGGAATCGGAAGACTGTCCATTATTCTGATTCTGATTCTGATTTTGATAATTATTCTGATCCATGACGTTTCCCCTTTCCTCCACAAGACTTTGTTCTCCTTGTGATATGGTAAAGTTTATCGTTTAATTGTGTTTGAATTGTGACAAAAATATCAAAATTCTATGATTTCTAAAAATAATCCTTAGAGCATCGAAAGAAAAGCCGGAAGCTGACAAACAAAATTCCATATGCCAAAGCCCACACAGACCGCATAGATGACGTTTCGCCTCCGCTCCTCCCTTAACCCGAACGCAAGGCAGAGAATCACAAACAAATACAAAAGATCCGTCAGATAATAAACGCGCGCGCCGGACGCGTACATCGTCGGCGAAAAAAACATAATTGCCTCGCTCGCAATCCCTGCGAGATAGGCAAGCAGGAGCGTAATCTGGCAGCCGGATGCCCTCCAGAGAAAGAAAAAGGTATAGATAAGCGCCGCACACCACCAGATCAGCGCCGTAAGCTGCATCGCCGTAAAACGTGAAAGCACCGGTACCTCTGTGACCCGCTGCGTAATATCAATATACTGCATACCCAAATTGGAAAATGCTGTAATCCCGACATTCGGCAGCAGCGCCGCAGCCGTGAAAACCCCTGCGCCTGCGATCATCCAACAGTCCGTACGGCTGCGCTTTTCCTTTTGCAGAAGCAAGAAAATTCCAGCAATCCAGATCGCACATAAAAACAATTTATTTTCATTGGCAAAGGATGAGATCATCCAGTGCAGCGTGAGGAACAAATGCTCTCCGAACCTCATCGTCTCATACTGCGGCATCCAGTTTACAATCTCTGCCGCAACACGCACGTCATTTCCGGGAGCAGCAAACAGTACTGCAAACGAAAGCAGTGTGACGGCAGTCTGCACAAGCAGCAGCGGATGCACACTGCGCCATTTAAAAATACCGTAGATCACTCCCAACAGCTCAAATACAAGCAGCACCGCTGCCATCTGCTCAATCGACATAGACGCGATCACCGCACAGGGAACCGCATAGAGAAACCTCCAGAGGGAGACCCCCTCCATACGAATCCCCAATCGACCGCCGCTTCCTTCTGCAGCCGCTCTCTTGGCAAACACATATTCCGCAAACGTGGTGAGCGCCCATATCCCGCAGGTAAACGACCATGTATAAAAGATAGAACCGTTGACCCACACCGCCGCATAGCCAACCGTTTGCACGTCCATCATAAAATAACCGGACACCACAGCGATCGCTGCAAAAAGTCCGGTTTTCTTTCTGACGCCGTTCGGTCCGATACATGCCGGCTGCCGACGCTTCCAGTCCCGAAAAGTTCCCTCGGGAACTCTTGCTGTCTTCCCTGCCAGAGAGAGGATCCCAAGCGGGAGCAGCGTGAGCATCAGGGCGTTCACAAGTCTCCAAAACGGCAGTCCCAGATGAAAGGCGATATACACCATCGCCTCCCCCGCAAGCCTCCCGACCCACGTCTCATAACGCCAGCCCAAATACTCCAAAAATCCCATCTTGTGCGTATATTCATAAAAATAAGCATCGTCCCCGTCGGAATATCCGACAAAGCCAAGAATCAGAAACGCTGCCGCAAATACCAGCGCCCAAAAGACATAAGTTTGTCTTTCTGTCTTTTTTCTCATGCAACCTACTCCACTTTCTTCCCCAGATTCCCTTACTGCCAGAGCTTCTTCCAGTAATTCCGATTCATCGTGCACCACAGAATCTGCTTTTTTCCAAGACTGCGCCACCGCTTTCCAAAAAAATACCCTGCATATTTTCCTATGCATTGCACGAAAAGCTTCCCGATCAGATACGGCTTTCCAATCCCGCACAAATGCCTTACCGTGCTCTTTACCAGATTCATCCCTTCCGCCTCTGAACTGATCTGCTCAAAAATTTCAGGGTGCGCCGTCTGTGAGACTGCGAGATCAAAATTACGGTGAAACTGCTGCATCGCCGAATAATTATGCGAATGGATCACCTGCGCCTCTGCCGCATACGCGACATAGAAGCCCTCATGCACCGCATGTGCGGCAAAGAACATATCCTCGTTAAAAATAACGGGCTCTTCAAAGCCGCCGAGCGAAAAAAATAATTCCCTGCGGTATGCCGCACAGACATCCGAACAAAAAAAGGTCTTAATTCCAAGTGCCGGAATATCCTCCCTGCCCTTTCGACAGCTCTTAGCCGGATAATTAAACGCTCTGGTATAGCGCTCGATAATCCCGCAGTCCTCTGCCGGAAGCTGGCGCGCATACGCAACTGCCGCCGTCTTTCCTTCGTCCCTGGATAGCCGCAGCGGCTCTATCAGCCGCTCCACCAAAAATGGATCTGCGGGAACCGCATCCTGTGTCATGAAAATGAGGATCTCCGCATCGGATTCCCTCGCCCCCAGATTGCGTGTACCGCCGTGGTCAAAGTCCTCCTTCGTCACATGCCGCAAGGTATAGGAAAAAGGAAGCTCCTTCAGACGCTCACTGATGGCGTACTGCCTGTCTGCCTCCTCCCATAAACTCTGTTCTGTATTTACAATGATCAGCCTTTGAATAAGAAAGGTCTGCTCCCGCAATCGTTGCAGGAGCAGACAAAAGGTATCATCCGGCCGATACGTCGGAATGATCATATCTACTTTCATTAATAACCATCTCCCTGTTGGAAACCGGTATCATTAATAATCTTCTCGCTGTTATTCTTGACGGTATCTGTCGGCACATAAGCCTCATCCTCATACAGGAAGGTATGCAGCTGCACAACATTCGACTCAAGGTCACACGGCACGACCACGCTTCCCTTAGAACCGATATTCGTTGCATTCTTCTCAAATGGGAAGCCCGCCGTCTCACCCAGCTTATAATCAAATACCTTCGCCGCAAGCGCGATCAGATCGGTGTTGCTGAAGCTTGTCTTAATATCTCCAAATACTGCATCGATTAGCTTATTGATTGTCTTAAGGTCCGACTTCTGCGCCTTCTCTACCATCGCCGCAAGGACTGTTCTCTGACGCTCTGCACGCTTATAATCATCGCCCGCCGTGTAACGGATACGCGCAAAGGCACATGCCTGTACGCCGTCCATATTGTAAGTACCTGCACCCGGCAGATATTCAGAATATTCGGAAGGCTTCTTCTTTGTGAGCTTGTTGATCTCATCCATATAGCCATGCATTAAATCCGCTTCCTCTTTCGTGACCGTCACCTCAACGCCGCCTAACAGATCAACGCACTCAACAACCGAATTGAAATCTACCGTCACATAATCGGTAATGTTTAAATCAAGGTTCTTATTGAGCATCGTGATCGCCTGCTCCGGTCCACCCGCCGCATATGCCGCATTGCATTTCTTAAAAGTACTGTTGCCAATATCCAGATACGTATCACGAAATACCGATACCAGCTTTACCTCATGCGTCTTATTATTGATGCTCGCGATCATGATAACATCGCTGTTTCCCTTAGACAGATTACCGTTAGAGCGGTTGTCCAGACCAAACAGTGCGATCGTCGTATACTTATCCATCAGCTCCTGCGATTCCGATGAAATCCCCTCATTGAACTCAAGGTCATCCTCGTTAAAGGAGTGATCCTTCTGGATCTTTGACAGCTTTAATACGACAAACAGTATGATTCCAAGGATCAGAAGCGCCAGCACCTCAATGACTACCAGCATGATCTTTCTCTGCTGCTTCTTCTTGCGAAGCGCTGCTTTTTGCTTCTTTGTCAGTGGTCTCTTTTCATTTTCTCTGCTCATGAATTTTCTCCTAATATGCATTTTTATTGATAAACCCTTTGAAAACCGTCAGAAACAATATCTTGAAGTCCAAGCCGACTGTCCAGTTCTCAATGTAGTATAGATCATGCTCAATCCGTTTTCGTATGGAGGTGTCTCCCCGGTAGCCGTTGACCTGCGCCCATCCGGTCATCCCCGGACGCACCTGATGCTTGATCATGTAGCGCGGGATCTCCTCCCGGAACTTCTCGACATACTGCGGCCGCTCCGGTCTTGGACCGACCAGACTCATATCGCCCTTTAACACGTTAAACAGCTGCGGGAATTCATCCAGACTTGTCCGCCTCAGAAAGCCTCCGCATTTTGTGATCCGCGGATCATTCTTCGTCGTCCAGCCTTTCTGCTCCTCCTCCTCCGTCTGCACATACATCGTGCGGAACTTATACATATGAAACGGCTTGTTGTGAAGACCGACCCGCTCCTGCTTAAAGATCAGGGGACCTGTTGACGTTCCCTTGACAAGCGCCGCCGTAAACAGCATGAGCGGTGAAAATAAAATAATACATAAAATAGAACCGACGATATCCATACACCGTTTCAACAGCGCATTAAAGGTATTCGTCAGCGGTACATAGCGGATATTAATGACCGGAAGCCCAAGCAGGTCCTCCGTATATGGCTTCGTCGGAATGATATTTCCGTAATCGGGAATAAACTTGGTGTGTACGCCCGACTTCTCGCATTCCGCCACAATCTTTTCCAGCTTATAATATTCCTCCAGCCCCAATGTGATCGCAATCTCATCCAGACTGTTCTGCGGCAGAATATAATTCAGATTGCCGATGCTGCCGATGACCTTTACTCCCTTATAGGAGATGCCTCTGGCAATATTATCATCCAATACTCCGCGAATGTGATAACCCCACTGCGGATTCTGCTGGATTCTGTCAATATACTGCTCCGCAGCTCTTGAATATCCCACAAGCAGTATATGCTTTAGGTTATACCCCTTCCTTCGTATATCACGCAGAAAACGGCGGATCAAAAGCCGCACGATCTCCTCGTTTACAATGTTGGTTATATAAAAATAAAACAACATCTCACGGGAAAAATTCTTAAACTGCGCCTCATACGACTGCAGATTGTAAAGCAGTGTAAACAGGATCAGCAACCCGACCGTATTTGCCATAACGATGTTGGACAGCTCCAGCCGTCTTCCCTGCACACGCTTTGAGGTGTACAGATTGAACGCGTAATACAGCAAAATATATCCGGGAACGATCACAATCAGCACGCTCATATAGAACCCAAAGGACAGCGCTCCCAGACCGCTGTCTAAGAAGCCGCTTTTAAACTTCAGCCACCACGCAAGCATATAAGATACCGCAACTACCGCCGCATCTATCATCACATGCAGCCTGTTAAAATGCTGCTGATTATCTTTTATCATATTGTTTTCCTCTTATCAGAGTCGTTACCACATGCAACTAATCATACAATAATTTTCTGCAAAGCACAACCGATTTTTCGCAAACATTCTGTAATAAATTCTTAATATTTTCTTTAGTCTACTTAAGAAACGCAACACGAATGATATTGATCCACAGATCAAATTGAATTTTTACATAATTTCCGAAATGAGCCATACAGAACGAAACGCGCTTTAAGCCGTGCGCGCCGCGGATTCCCGCCGCGATCCCCCGCGCGTATTCTCCTGCAAGCCCCTTCCCGGCAAAAAACAAAAGCTTGATGCAGATACCCGCAAGAAGCAGCGGCAGATTGAAAAGAAGCTGTAAAAACGGCATATTTTTATAAATCAGATAAATTGAATTGCGCGCTGCCAGAAACACCTTCTTTTCATTGTAGCGTGTTCCCGTCGTCGCACTTCCCACATGAAACACCTTTGCCTGCGGGATATAGCAATTTTCATAGCCGAAAATGCGGGCGCGATACCCAATGTCCACATCCTCCAGATAAGCAAAATGGTGCTCGTCAAACAGTCCGACCCTTTTGATCGCATCCATGCGGTAGATCACTGCGCCCCCACAGCAGGAAAAGACCGTACACGCGCGCTCATACGCGCTGCACGGTTTTCCTCTGCCACGCGCCACCGCCCAGCCAAGCGCCGTATAATAATCTCCGGCATTATCAATGACTGTGCGGTCGCGATAATCGATCATCATCGCCGAGCAGGAAAAAATCCGCTCAGACCTCTTGATCCCCGCAAGCAGCGCCTCGACAAATTCCGGCTCTGCCTCCGTATCGTTATTTAAGAGAAGCACATACGGCGTCTCCGTCCGTCTGATCCCCTCATTGACCGCTCCGCAAAATCCCGTATTCTCCGGCAGCGCGATCATCCGAAAATCGGGCAGCGACGACGTCACCTGCGTGCTCCCGTCCGTACTTCCGTTATCCACGACAAGCAGCGTAAAATCTGTCATCGTCTGACGCTCCAATGTCCTTATGCAATTTTCCAAAAGCCGTTTCCCGTTATAATTGGGAATAATGACCGTTACCTCCGGTGCTTTTGGCATGGCGCTCCTCCTTTATCTTCCGCCGCTTTTATTTTTTCCCCGATTGTCGCGCAAACCGTAATCGGAGACATATGGAGAAAAATTAGGGTTATAATAAGGGTCTCCATTCTTTAAGATTCCAATCCATGTTTCGCGCATATATTCAATTTCACGCTGGAAGCGCGCCACCTTCTCGGGCGTGTCCTCGCTTCCTCTTGATTTTGATTCATAGTGATATGCCTCCACACGCGGCTGATAAACGACAAGCAATCCGAGCGCGCGCACCTTCAGGCAGAAATCCACATCATTAAACGCGACGGCCAGCGCATCTGCAAAGCCGCCGACCTTCTCGTAAACGTCTCTCTTTACCATCATGCATGCCGCCGTCACTGCACTGTAATCCATCGTCAGCGACGCCTTGTGCAGATACCCGCTGCGTGCGCGCGAAAGACCCGCAAACATATTTTGTCCGATCCCTCTTGCGCTTCCGCCGATTCCAACCACAATTCCCGCATGCTGTACTGTATTGTCCGGATAATAAAGCTTTGCGCCGACTGCGCCGACCTCCGCTCTCTGGCAGGTGCCAAGCAGCTCCTCTATCCATGCCCGTGTGATCATTTCAATATCATTGTTCATCAAAACAAGATATTCACCCTCTGCAAACGATTCCCCAAAATTATTCAATCTGGAATAATGAAACTTCTCCCGCCAGACAGCAATGCGCAGCCGCTGTCCGCCGGAAAGCCTGCCCTCATAAAAAACCGTTCCCTCCCGCTGTGTGCACTTTGGTGCAAGCCTCCTATAATAAGAAAAGGTTTCTTCACAACTGTTATTCTCCACAACGATGACCTCATAATTCTGATAGGAGGATCGCTCGATCGCCGCCAGACATTTGCCCAGCGCTTGTGTCTCATCCTTGCTTGGAATGATAATGGAGACAAGCGGCTCATCCCGATGCAGATAGCGCACGGTGTAAAACCCCATGTCCTTCGTCGCAGCGACCTCTGCAGGCACGCCGACGCGCTCTAAATGCTGCGCGATCGCCCGCCGTCCCGCCTCCACGGCATACTGCTTGCTGAACGGATTTGACGCGGTTGACTCCTGATGACATCGCCAGTGATACAGGATTCTTGGCACATGCCCGACTGCCTCTGTCGCTTCTATACAGCGCAGAATAAAATCATAGTCCTGCGCTCCGTCGAACTCACCGCGCAAGCCTCCCACACGCAAAAAAAGAGCGCGGCTTACCATCGTAAAGTGCGTGATATAGTTATTGGAGCGCAAGAGATCAAGATTGAAATCCGGTTTAAAATGCGGTTCAAAATGCGCCCTGCCCTCCATATCCACCTTATCCTCATCCGTGTAGATCAGCTCATAGGAGCCGTTCTCCTTTTGCGGCTGCAAAAGACCCGCACACTCCACGGCGCTCTGTCGCTTTGGACCGCGGCGCATCAATGCCGCCGCCTCATAGAGCGCGTCCGGCGCCAGCAGATCGTCGTGATCCATAAATGCGATCCAGTCACCATCGGAAAGTTCGATGGCGGCATTCGTATTTTCCGCGATCCCTCTATTTTCTTGCAGCGCCTGATAAACAATGCGACCGTCCGACTGACGGTACTCGCCAACCACCCGCCCCGTCTGCGTACTGCCGTCTGCCTCTGCGGGACTTGCATCCGCCAGACAAAGCTGCCAGTTCTCATAGCTTTGCGCCTGCACAGATGCGATCATTTGCCGCAAAAAATCCTCCTTCGTACAGTAAAGCGGTACGACAATGCTGATCCGGGGAGCATCCTTCCATCTGCCCGATTCTTTTCTCTGCCGCAAAAGCTCCGCCTCCGTCGCCTTGTGATTTTCATACCATGGCTCATACGGCACACGCTCCGCCTCTTTTTTCTCCTGCAAGCGGATCAGAAACTCTTTCATTCCGTAGTGCCTCAGATAGCGCATCCCCTTTTTGATATTTGAAATTGTAATTTTCATACTCAACGCCTTCTCTGATGAATATAAATCCACCCATCCGAGTAATCTTTCCTTTCCACTTCCGACATCTGCGTATACTTGCCAAAGTCCAGCTTTGCCAGAACCATCTGCTCATTCTCACATTTATAGCATTCCACATCCTTGCGTCTTGATACCACGCGCATCCATCCGCAGGAAGGGCAAATATATACTTTCATCATGGAATTCATCCTCTTTCTCTCTGCCGCCCGGCTATCTTCTCAGCGAAAAATCCGAGTTGTCCAATGTCAGGTTACGATTATAGTACGGATCGCCAGCCTCAATCTGCTCCCGCCAAAAAGAAAGCAGACGCTCCGTCTCTCCCAAAAAACGTTCCACCTTTTCGGGAGAATCCTCAAGCCCTCTGGATTTTGATTCATAATGATACAGCTCCGCATACGGATCATATACGACAAGCTTTCCGAGCGCACGCACCTTCAGACAGTAGTCAATGTCGTTAAACGCAACTGCCAGCTCCTCTGTCATTCCTCCGACCGTCTCATACACACTGCGCTTTGTCATCATGCACGC
>URJS01000067.1 GCA_900548205.1 uncultured Roseburia sp.
CTTTGAATATATCCCGAAATTGAATCTCTCCCAATGCGATTCCACGGATGATCAGCGTGGAGCTCTGGGAACCGCAGTTTCCGCCGGTATCCATCAGCATAGGGATGAAGGAGACAAGCAGGGGAATTGCAGCAAAGGCGTTCTCGTATTTTGTGATGATCGTTCCTGTGATCGTCGCGGAAAGCATTAGAACGAGCAGCCATGGGATTCTGTTTTTGGCATGACGAAAAACGGAGGTCTCAAAATAGGTATCCTCGCTGGGGTTCATTGCTGCCATCTTTGTGATGTCCTCGGTTGCCTCCTCAACCATAACGTCCATCGCATCATCAAATGTCACGATTCCCACCATACGACCGTCCTGATCAAGCACAGGGAGGGCGAGAAAATCGTATTTTGTGAACAGCTGCGCAACCTCCTCTCTATCCGTGTGCGTATCAACAGAGATGATCTCCGTTTCCATCAAATCTTCAATGAGGACAGCATCATCCGCAGTCAAAAGATCTTTGGCGCTGACAATTCCGATCAAACGGCGCTTGTCTGTGACATAGCAGGTATAGATCGTCTCCTTGTGGATCCCGGTTTCCCGAATGTGCGCAAGTGTCTGTGCAACCGTCATGGTTTTGTGAATGTCGACATACTCCGTAGTCATAATGCCGCCGGCGCTGTCGTCCGGATAATTTAAAAGCTGGTTGATGAGCCTGCGGTCTAAGGGAGTGACCGCGTCCAGAATCCGGTTGACCAGATTGGCCGGCAGCTCCTCCAAAAGATCGACGGTATCGTCCATATAAAGGTCGCTTAGCAGTTCCTTTAGCTCCTTCTCGGTAAATATTTCCACAAGATAGGTCTGTAAGGAGTTATTCATGTTTGCGAATACCTCCGCAGCCTTGTCTTTTGGAATGAGACGGAAAGCAAGCGCAAGCTCTTTATCAGAAAGCTCGGAGAGAAGTGAGGCTATATCTACCTCGTTCATCACATCCAGCATGCTTCTGACTGCTTTGAACTGGCGCTGTGCTAGGAGTTTTACAAAAATATCTCTTGTCATGATCAGTTACGCTCCTTTTTCTATAAAATTGTTTTAAGATTCCCGAAGGATAACTGGCGCCTGCGTCCATAACCTCACCTCCTTTACTGCCAAAGCAATTACCTAGTTGTTTTGTTCTGTGCTTATTCTAGTGCAAAAGAGAATGAGTGTCAAGAAAATAAAAAGGGATTTTAATATAGCAAAGAGACAGACGCTTGTGGGATGGAGCCGGATGACCGACGACAGACAGTCCGATGTATTTTTCCGAAATGTTTTGCCAAAAATATGTTAGAAAAAGAAGTGTGCCGATTTTTCAAAACATACCGGAAAAATAAGGCACTGTGACAGGAGGGCAAAACAGATGAGGGAAATGATCAGCTTTCACACAAAATGGGCGTTTTCAAAAGAAGCCGGGGACGTACCGCAGCAGATGCCTAAGAAGTGGTGCTGGGTGAATCTGCCGCATACATGGAATGACATTGACGGGCAGGACGGCGGCAACGATTACTATCGCGGGACGGCGTACTATGCCAATATCATCAAAAAAAGTGAACTTCCAGAGGCAGAGGTCTACTATCTGGAGTTTGGTGGAGCGAACGCTTCCGCTGAGGTGTATATCAACGGGTCGAAGCTTGCGTGTCATGACGGCGGGTATTCCACTTGGCGTGTCAATATCACGGATGCGCTCACACAGGAGGAGAATCTTGTTGTAGTTGCGGTGGACAACGGCGTCAACGACAGGGTGTACCCGCAGAATGCGGACTTTACGTTTTATGGAGGACTTTACCGCGATGTGAATATCATTGCGGTGAGCGCCTCGCATTTCGATCTTGATTATTACGGGGGGCCGGGGATTTTGGTAACGCCCGAGGTGATGGGAGCGGATGCAAAGGTTTCTGTGGAGGTGTTTTTGACAAATGCAAAAACGGATCAGCGCCTGACATTCCGTATCTGGGACGGGGAGGGGAACATTGTCGGTGAGAAAACGGCTGCCGTCTCGGAGACACAGGCGGTGTTTGATCTTCCGTCCGTGCACCTTTGGAATGGAAGGAAAGACCCGTATCTGTACACAGCGGAGGCTTTGCTTACGGAGGGAGAACAGAAGCTTGACCGGGTTTTGACCCGCTTTGGATGTCGTACCTATGAGATCGATCCGGAGAGAGGCTTTATTTTAAATGGAGAGGAGTATCCGCTGCGCGGCGTTTCCCGCCATCAGGACCGCTGGGGCGTCGGAAACGCGCTGCTGCCGGAGCATCACAGGGAGGATATGGACTTGATCTGTGAGCTGGGAGCGACAACGATCCGTCTGGCTCATTATCAGCACGACCAGTATTTCTATGATCTGTGTGATGAGAGAGGAATGGTGGTCTGGGCGGAGATTCCTTATATTTCCAGTCATATGCCGTCCGGGCGCGAAAATACGGTCTCCCAGATGAAGGAGCTTGTGATACAGAATTATAATCATCCGTCGATCGTGGTGTGGGGCTTGTCGAATGAGATCACGATGACAGGAAGCTCTACGCCTGATCTCTTGGAAAACCACCGCATCCTAAATGATCTGGTGCACAAGCTGGATGGCACGAGACTGACTACGGTGGCAGTCGTGTCCATGTGTGACATCCACGACCCTTATATCCAGATCCCTGACGTGGTTTCCTACAACCACTATTTCGGCTGGTACGGCGGGGACGTGGCGATGAACGGACCGTGGTTTGACCGGTTTCACAGGGAGTTCCCAAAGCTTCCGATCGGCGTGAGCGAGTATGGCTGTGAGGCGTTAAACTGGCATACCTCAAACCCCGAGCAGGGGGATTACACGGAGGAATATCAGGCATATTACCATGAGGAGCTGATCAAACAGCTTTTCACGCGGAAATATCTGTGGGCGACACATGTGTGGAATATGTTTGACTTCGGCGCGGATGCGCGCAACGAGGGCGGCGAGAACGGGCAGAACCACAAAGGTCTTGTGACCTTTGACCGCAAATATAAAAAGGACGCCTTTTATGCTTACAAGGCGTGGCTGTCGGATGAGCCGTTTGTGCACATCTGCGGCAAACGGTATGTGGACCGCGTGGAGTCTGTGACGAAGGTGACAGTTTACTCCAACCAGCCCGTGGTGGAGCTGTTTGCAAACGGAAAAAGTCTCGGCGTAAAAGAATCCACGGAGCATTTCTTTTATTTTGATGTCCCGAACGAGGGAGAGACAGAGCTTACGGCGGTCGCAGGAGAATGCCGCGACGAGAGCCTGATCCGTAAAACAGAGACCTTTAACGAGGCTTACCGCTTAAGGGAAAAGGGAGCGGTCTTAAACTGGTTTGACATCACCGCGCCGGAGGGATATTATTCGCTCAATGACAAGCTGTCGGAGATCGTAAAGTCTGCAGAGGGAAGAACTCTGGTGCAGGAGATCATGGGCGGCGTGATGAGCCGCATGGGGGGCGGCAGCGGGGATAAGCCGGAGGCGTCCCTGCAAAATGCAGAAAAAATGATGGAGATGATGGGAAGCTTTACCGTGATCCGTCTGATGAACCTTATGGGGGCGGCGGGACCGGGACTGACGAAGGAGGAGATGCTTGCAGTCAATGAACGCCTGAATCAGATCAAAAAGTGCAGCTGAGGAAGAAAAGCATAACGGCGCGGCAAAATACGAACGGCTGCGCCGTTTATCAAAAAGTGCTTGAAAATTCTAAATTTTCCGGCTAAAATGACGATATAAAGAATAGCACATAAAACACGGATGTTTATGATTCAAAGGAGTGATACAATGGCAACGATTTCAGCATATGATTCGTCATCACTTGGCGTTTTGTTTTCAAGTTTACAGACGAACCAGACAAAGCGGAACGGATTTTCGGCAGGCTTTGGAACAGATCTGCTGGGTATTAATCTTGTAGATTATGCGACGATCCAGAGCGGAAGCTATTATAAGCTTCTCGATGCATATTATGCGAAGGAAGAGACGAGCGACGAGATTGGAGATATGCTCTCCACCAATACGTCCAAAGACGATGCAAAGACGCTGGCGCGTATTGAGGATGCCGCTGCGGGACTTTTGGAATCGGCAGACAAGCTGCTTGAGACAGGAAAGGACTCTGTTTTTGAGAAGGTAACAAAAACAGATGAGTCCGGCGTGACAAAGACTGAGTATGATACCGACGCTATTTATAAGGCAGTCAGTGCATTTGTGGAGGATTATAACCAGCTTTTGAAGGAGGCTGAGGATTCCCATACAACGAGTATTTCGCGTGCCGCGCGCACGATGATAAATTACAGCAAGGTAAACGAGAAGCTGCTTGCAAAGGTCGGTATTACGATTGGCGAGGGAAATAAGCTTACGATCGATGAGGAAGCCTTTAAAAAGGCGGACATGGAGACTGTCAAGGATTTGTTCCATGAGCGCGGCTCATTTGGCTATCAGATGAAGGTGCAGGCATCGCTGATGGAAACCTACGCAAAGACAGAGGCGGCGCGGGCAAATACTTATGGCAAAAACGGCGTCTATACTTATAATTATAATACGGGAAAGATTTATAATTCTGTCGTGTAACGTGTATTCGTTCAGACGGCACAGAGATAATATACAAACAGAAGGGATATGGGGCTGTCACAGCTTTGTGGCAACCTCATATTTTCATTCATAGGTAAATCTTATAGAGGGAAAAAGGAAGACAGGCTTAGAAATGACAGAGAAAAAGGTAGTGGTCGGCATGTCGGGAGGTGTGGATTCCTCTGTGGCAGCTTGGCTTTTAAAGGAGCAGGGATATACAGTGATCGGCGTGACAATGCAGATATGGCAGGATGAGGACGCCTGCAAGCAGTCGGAAAACGGCGGCTGCTGCGGGCTTTCGGCAGTTGATGATGCAAGACGTGTGGCGGAGCGGCTTGAGATTCCCTATTATGTGATGAACTTTAAGCGTGAGTTTAAGGAGAACGTCATGGATTATTTTGTTGCGGAATATCAAAAGGGGCGTACGCCGAATCCGTGTATTGCCTGTAACCGTTATGTGAAGTGGGAATCCCTGCTACGCCGCAGTCTTGAGATCGGAGCGGATTACATTGCTACCGGGCATTATGCAAGGGTGGAGCGGCTGTCAAATGGCAGATATGCTATCCGAAACTCCGTAACTGCGGCGAAGGATCAGACGTATGCCCTGTTTAATCTGACGCAGGAGCAGCTTGCGCATACCCTGATGCCGGTAGGGGACTATACGAAGGATGAGATTCGTGCGATCGCGGAAAAGATCGGTTTGGCGGTAGCAAATAAAAAGGACAGTCAGGAAATTTGTTTTATCCCCGATGATGATTATGCGGGATTTATTGACAGGGAATGCGGAGGGCAGATACCACCGCCGGGGAATTTTGTGTCGGCAGACGGTCGGATTCTCGGCAGGCATAGGGGGATCACGCATTATACGATCGGACAGCGCAAGGGACTTGGGATCGCGCTTGGGTATCCGGTGTTTGTGACGGAGATCAGACCGGAGACAAACGAGGTTGTGCTTGGCAGTAATGAGGAGGTATTTGCAAATCGTCTCTATGCAGATAAGATAAATTTTATGGCAATTCCAGACCTTTTGGAGGAGCGTGAGCTTGTTGCAAAAATACGCTATTCAGACGCCGGGAGCAGATGTGTTGTGCGAAGAACGGGAGAGGATGAGATCTGCTGTGAATTTAAAGAGCCTGTCCGGGCAGTAACGCCGGGACAGGCAGTCGTTCTTTACGATGGTGAATATGTTGCCGGCGGCGGCATCATCTGTCGCCAAGGATAAAATGACAAAGCGCATGGGCAACGCCGTCTTTTTCATTCGAGAGAGTGATAAAGTCGGCGGCTTTTTTTACCTCCGGTATCGCGTTGTCCATAGCGACGCCGACTGCGGCTGTCTGAATGATGTCGAGATCGTTTTGCGTATCTCCGATCGCAAGCGTTTCCTCCTTGGAGATATTCAGATGGCGGCATAAAAACAGAAGGCCCGTTCCCTTGCTTGTTCCGGCTTTCGTGAATTCAAGATTGTTGTAGCCGCCGGAGAGAAAGGTAATGTCCGGACAGTCGGAAAGCAGCCGGATGACTTCTTCGCGATAGAGGAAGCTTCCGTCAGGAAGCGGGTAAAAATTGGCAACCACCTTTTGGACGGAAAGATTCTCGGTTTCGATCAGACGTGCAAGGTCGTCTGTCAGCGTGCGGGTAGTCTTTATGTAAGTGAGGATTGATTCCGGCATCGCCAGACGGTCAATGCGCGGCACACAGGCGTTCAGACTGTACGCTTTTCCGTCTACAAAAATATCCAGATGGATCTCCTGCTGCTGCAGCTTGCGAATAAGCGGGCACAAAACATCGTGAGGGATAGAACTCTCATAAATGCAGCGTCCCTCAGGAAGCGTATAAACGGCAGAGCCGTTTGCCGTAATGGCATAGCGGACGCCAAGGGCTTTCAGCTGCTCTAACGGAAGTCCCGCATAGGGGCGTCCGGTTGCGATGATAACGGTGACGCCCTGCGCGATACATTTTCCGATGATCTCCTGATTGTATGGCGAGATGCGGCTGTGTTCGTCAAATAAGGTGCCGTCAAGGTCGATGGCGGCAAGCTTGATTCTTTGGTTCATAAAAATCTCCATTGTTATTTATTAGAATGCTTGGTTGATAAAAGGGTTTATACCTTTATTGTAAATGTACACTCTGAAAACTTAACACGTTTCAGCTGTTTTGGTCAAGTGTTTTTGCGGTACCGGCGGTTTGGTTCATACAGAAAAGTGAATGTGCCGTGCCAGAGGCAAAAGGGATGTGAAATCCAAGGATTTGTAAAGTGTATAAAACAGGAAACAGTATGAGGCGACAATAGAGTGGGAATAAATATTTAGTGTTTTTGGAATCCTGAAAAACGTTGGTAATACAGCGTTTTTCAGGATTTTTCTTTTTTAGTGGCTACAAATTGGCTACATTTGCAGCGGTTTTTGTAGCCAGAGGCTCACGGCATGATGCCGTCAAGCTGTCTGGCTACCTCCACCTGCTTGTTGGGGTACAGGTGGCTGTACGTGTCCATCGTTGTCTGCACCTTTTCATGTCCGAGCCGCTCCGCGATCAGCAGCGGTGAGAAGCCCATCTCCACCAGCAGGCTGGCGTGGCTGTGGCGAATATCATGCACCCGAATCCGCTTCACACCTGATGCTTTGCAGCCATACTCCATTTCGTGATACAGAAAGCTCTTGGTATAGGGAAAGAGCCGGTCGTCCTTTTGCAGTCCGTAGCAATGGGACATATACTCCTGCAAACAGGTGCAAAGACCGTCGGGAATGGGGATAGTGCGGATGCTTTTCGGCGTTTTCGGAGTGGTGATAATATCCTCTCTGCCGAGGCGCTGATAGCTCTTGTTCACCGTCAGGGTCTTCTTCTCGAAGTCGATGTCCGACGGTGTGAGTGCCAGCAGCTCTCCCTCCCGAATCCCCGTGTAGTACATGGTCATAAATACCGTGTAGCTGGCAGGCCGGTCTTTCATGACCTCAATGAAGGTTTGAAACTCCTGCTTTGTCCAGAACAGCATCTCATCGGCGTGCTTCTTGCCCATGCTCCCCGCCTTGTGGCAGGGGTTTTCTTTCAAGCCATAGTATTTGACTGCGTAGTTGAAAATCGCCGTGAGCTGGTTATTGATGCACTTGAGATAGGTCTGGGCGTAAGGCTTGCCATTTTCATCCCGATAGCTGGTCAGGGAGTTCTGCCATTGGCGCACATGAGTGGGCTTGATCTCGTTCAGCGGGATTTTCTTGAAGAAAGGCGTTACCTTCAGGTCAATCAGCCATTTCTTGCTGGCAACGGTGGAGGGCTTGAGACGGTGCTCCATATCCTTGACATACAGGGCGATGAAGTCACCGAAGGTCATGCCGAGGCTGCCCGTGGATTGGCTGATAAAGTCCCGTTCCCATTGAAGGGCTTCCTTCTTGGTGGCAAAGCCACGCTTCTTCTTGTGGATGGTCTTGCCCGTCCAGTCCGTCACGCGGATCTGAGACATCCAGCGACCGGTGTCGCCGTCTTTTGTTACTGACATTTTTACCTCCTTCCCTCAAGAATCAGGCTTTGGTGGGGTTATTTACTCGTTACTCTCGCTTTTGCCGTATTCCTTTTCCAGAAATGCTGTCCGTTTTGCAATCCGTTCGTCGCGGTCAAGTTCTTCCGGTTCAGAGCACTTCACCGCATTTGCGGCGTAGTAGGCCAGGGTTTGTTCTTTCCAGCGCCTGTACGCGGCCTGCGTGGAGCCGTAGGCGCGAAGCTCGCTGCGTTCGTCCTCCCACTGCTCAAGGAACAGGCACATATCGGCGTTGAACTCTGCCGTGCTCTTGCCGTCAAAGGAAATGGAACATTCCCACTGCTTGCTGCGGGGTGGCTTCTGCACGTCGATCTTGAAGTCGATGCCTTCTACCGTTTCCAGCTTAAAGAGAAAGTCCATCACGTCGGAAAGCGTTCTGATCTGCGTTGTACTGGATTCGTAGCCGAGGATATAGGTCGGCGTTGAATCCAACAGGTCGGCAATCTGATTGACAACGGCAATCGACACTTCGATCTCTCCAGTTTCGTACTTCTGTACGGTGCGGAGAGATTTTTTCAGCATTTGTGCCAGTTCGGTCTGGTTCAGCCCCTTACGTTTTCGGAGCTGCTTGATTCTCTGCCCAATGGCGGGATAGTCGAAATTGTCCATATCCGATTCACCTCGTCCATATCATATCACAGAATAAAGCGAATTGCAAGTACATATTTTTGTTTTCTAAAGGCTTGACAGATGCATCTTGTGTGCGTATAATAAAATATGTACTCAGGATGCGTATTTCGGAGAGGCTGGAGAAAGGGGGATGAACAAAAGATACGCAGGCCGAGGCAAATCACATTGAAACAGGAGGTACTATGAGAGCACAGTTTATCACAGCGTCAGAGGTGGCGGAGATCATGGGCATCAGCCGCAGCAAGGCGTATCAGATCGTCCGAGAAATGAACAGGGAACTGAAATCCCAGGGCTATCTGACCGTAGCCGGAAAATGCCCCGCCCAGTATTTCAAGCAGAAGTTCTACGGCTTCCAGATTCCCGGAGGTGAGCGCAATGACGGAAAATGAGAAAACGACCGCCCTCATCCCATCTGTTGGCGCAGATGGAGGGCAGCCCAACTAACCAGAGCATACCACATGAAACCTGCGAAAGCAATCCCCCGGAGGAAAATATTGAGGAAATGCGTGAGAGAATCCGACGCATGAACGATCCTCGTTATCTTCATACCGTTTCCATGACAGAGCTGTATCAGACCGCATACAAGAGCAGACCGCCCGTCATAGACGGTCTGCTCTACTCCGGGGCATATATCCTCGCAGGAGCACCCAAAATCGGAAAATCATTTCTGGTAGCGCAGCTTGCCTACCATGTCAGCACAGGGCAAAGGCTGTGGGGTTATGAAGTCCATTCAGGCACGGTGTTATGCCTCGCGTTGGAGGATGATTTCCAGAGAATCCAGAGCCGGATGTTTATGATGTACGGCGTGGCGGATACCGCCAGCCTGCATTTTGCAACGGCAGCAAACAAAATCGGAAACGGTCTTGACGAGCAGCTTGAGAATTTCATAAAGGAACACCCCGACACGAAGCTGGTTATCATTGACACCATGCAGAAGATTCGGGAGGCCGGAGGCGAGGCTTACAGCTACGCCAGCGACTATGAGATCATCGGAAAGCTCAAGCGTTTTGCGGACAGGCACAGCATTTGCATCGTTACCGTTCATCACACAAGAAAACAGCCAGCCGGAGACAGCTTTGAAACGATCTCCGGCACGACGGGACTTCTTGGTTGTGCAGACGGAGCACTCCTGATGCAGAAGAAGAAACGGACTGCATTGGAGGCCACGGTCGATGCGGTGGGGCGAGATCAACAGGATCAGATTCTCTATCTGAAAAAGGATGCCGATACGCAGATATGGAGCCTTGAACGGACAGAGAACGAGCCGTATCAGGAGCCGCCCGACCCGGTATTGGATACGGTTTCCCAGCTTGTTTCCTCCGAAAGCAGAGAATGGACAGGCAGCCCGACCGAGCTTGCGGAAACGGTGAATACAGGCATGGCGGCAAATGCCCTCACCAAATACCTGAACGTTAAATCCGGCAGGCTGCTGGACGAGTACCATGTGAGGTATGAGAACAGGGCCAAACACTCCGGGCGGCAGGTGAATCTCACCCATATGATAATTGACAATGTTGAGTACGAAGTAATCGACTGAGGACAGCGCGACGGCTGCGACGGTCGCGACGGTGGAAATGATGCCATCAAAGCAACCGTCGCAATCGTTGCGACCGTCGCGGATAGGAAAGGATAGGAAAATGAAAAGCGTACAAATCCCCTATGATCTGTTCATCGACCTCGCCATGTACCATCTGCGGGGCGAGGATGATTTTGAAGAAGAAATCCGGCAGGGCTTGGAGAAGAAGCTCGACGCCATGCTGAACCGACAGCTCTACTCACAATACAAGACCGCTCCTACCGAAGAACAGCGGGAACAGGCAAGGCAGGAGTATCTTGACCGGCGTGGAGTGCCGCAGAGCTACCGATGGACTACTCCTCCTTGGGAACTGTGACAGGAGCGTGCCACGCTCCTGTTGCTGGAGGACAAGGCAAAGCCCCTCGCATCCCCGTCCCCATCGAAAAACCCGCAGATTTTGAGATGGATGGCAGAGAGGATTTTCAAAATTCTCTCTGCCTGTGGGCGGCAGCGTTGAAGCAAATTCGATTGCTGAAAGGCTGGCGGTCACGCCGTGGATTTTGCAAAGTGGGTACTACTTTCAAGCCACGGCAGGCTTCCGCAGAAGCCGCACACCCCGTTCCCCCTCGGAGAGCCCACGATACTTTGCAGCCGCAGGATGAAAGTATCATAGTGGGTTATTACACTTCCGCAGAAGTGCTCCCTCGGAAGCTGCCCCGTCCTGCGCAATCTGAAATCAGGAGGTAAACTGCCTATGGCAAGAGGCGACGGTATTCATCGTACCAACGCAAGAAATATGAGGCTGACCGCTGCCAAAATCAGCAACGCGCAGCAGCACAACGAACGGGAAAAGGAATCCTATGTCAATCAGGATATTGTCCCGGAGAGAACGCACCTCAATGTCCATTTCAAGAAACCGACCGCCGGATATGCGGAGATGTTTGAGCAGTTGAAAAAGGACGGGATCATCTCCACCCGTGGATTGAAAGAGGATGCCGTTCTCTACGGCGAGCTGCTCTTTGACGTAAACACCGCCTATTTTCATAATCACGGCGGCTATGACTTCGCAAAACAATTTTACACCGATGCTTACAAATCCGCAATAGAAAGCGTCGTCGGCGAGCAGTACATCCTGTCGGCAGTCATGCACGCCGACGAGCGCAACCGCGCCATGTCCGACGCGCTGGGGCAGGACGTGTACCACTATCACCTTCATGTGGTCTACATTCCCATCGTGGAAAAGCAAATCCTGTGGTCAAAACGCTGCAAGGATAAATCGCTGGTGGGGACGGTCAAGGAAACGATTCAGCAGGTCAGCATGAGCAAAAAGTGGGATTCCAAGCCCGCGCTGGATGAGCATGGGAAACCGCTGCTGAACGCAAACGGAAAAACCGTGCTCTGAAAATCCTATTCCGTTCTGCAAGATGATTTCTTCGCCGCCATGCGAAAGGCAGGGTATGACGATGTGGAGCGAGGCGAGCGCGGCAGCTCTGAGGAACACCTGACGGTGACGCAGTTCAAGGTGCAGCAGGAACAGGCGCGGCTGGCAGAATTCACAGAGCAGAACCGTCAGCAGGAAAAACAGGCAGCAACGCTTGGGAGCAAAATTGAAAAAATCCAGAATCAGCGGGTCGATGTGCGGTCTATCGAAAAAATCGTGGCAACGTCCATTCCCTTCTCATCCAAAGTCGCCGTGGAGCGTGAGGACTTTGACCGACTTTCCACTCTGGCAAAGAAGTACGTTACAGCAGAGAAAAAGGAATCCAAACTGCAAAAGGCGTTGGATGCGGCAAGCAAACTGATTGCAAAGCTCAAGGCTGAGATTGACAGTTTGAAACAGGAAATTTCTGATTATAAGTCTGTCCACAGCAAGCTTCGTGCGGCAGAATTGGAGCGTGAAAATACGGAGCTGCGCGGGAAAGTCCGCAGCTATGAGGATGTGATTCAGCGCAATAATCTGTGGAGATTCTTCCATCCGCGCAAAGAAAAAGCGGTCACGAGGGACGAAGCTCGCTGATTCCTGTGTAGAGCCGGAAAAAACGCATTTTATCGAATGGGAGCGCGTCGGACAGGGCAGACATCGTCCGGCGCGCTCCTGCTTGAAAATCGCCGTTTTCTTCAAGTCAAGAGCCGGGAAAAACACCCGAAAAATGCCCCTATTGCGTAACAGGGGCGCAGAAAGGAGAGTTTATGAGAACAGGGCTTACGAAGCAGGAAAAGACCACCGATATATGGTTTGACGAGAAAGACTCGCTAATCCATATCCGCACCCACAACACCGACTTGAAGAAGCGGCTGCTTGCTTACAGCCGCAAATACCCTGCCGTCTGCAAGCTGACGGGCTATGACCCGGAAACAGGCTGCAAGGAGTTTGAAATTGAAAAGGGACGCTTCTCTTTCCGGCTGACCGCACCGTACAGCGAGGAACGGAAACGGGCGGCAAGCGAAGCGGCGAAAAACGAATAAAAGGGTTTTAGGGCTTCGTTGATTGTTGCGTTGGCAACCCCACCGCGATGGTCGTGCCCTTGTCCGAGCTTTCCTCCACCCAAACGGAGCCGCCATGGAGATTGGCGATCTCCCATACCAGAGAAAGCCCCAGTCCCGCGCCGCCGTACTCGCGGCTGCGGGACTTGTCTACCCGGAAGAAGGGATGAAAAATGCTCCGCTGATATTCCTCCGGAATGCCGCAGCCGGTGTCGGAAACGCGAATGATGCACTTTTCCTGCCCCTGTGCAAGCTCGACCCGCACTGAGCCGCCGGGGCGGTTGTATTTGACGGCGTTCTCCGTCAGGTTGAAGAGCAGACGGTAGATCAGCGCGTCGCTGCCGATCAGGGAGCCGTCGCCCTCCGCATCCAGCGTGACGCCGCGCTTCTCCGCCAGCGGCGCAAGATCCGTAAAGATTTCCTCGATCATAGGAGCAAGCTGGATTCGCTCATTCCGTGCCACCTGCTGCAAATTGCTCATTTCCAACAGTGTCTTGGTCATCTGCGTCAGCCTCTCAGTCTGCTCGCGCAGGAGGGTGAGAAACTCCGCAGTCTCCGGTAGCACGTCAGGGTGCTCTGAGGAAAACAGCTCCAGCTGCGCCTGCATTAGTGCCAGCGGCGTGCGCAGCTCGTGGGCGGCGTTGCCGGTGAACTGCCGCTGGGCGGCAAAGGCGTTATTCAGCCGCTCCAGCATCTGGTTGAACGAGCGGCTCAGCTGCCGGAACTCCGAAA
>URJS01000068.1 GCA_900548205.1 uncultured Roseburia sp.
GAACTATGGGATTCATAGAGTTTCCGAGACCGCTCAGCCTTCCAAACGAGGTGTTGGAGCCGCGCGCCTGCAAGGACGAGATGTTTGCAGTCGGCGACGTCGTGATGGTAAATGATAACTATAAGCATTACGCGGGAGAGATTCAGATCGTGAAGAAGCCGATCGTAAATGACGGAACGAGAAACAGGATCGGTCATCTGGATGAGGACGAATATCAGATGATGGAGCTGGTTTATGACGGTGATCTGGTTGAATTTTTAGAGAAATAAGTGCAAGGAGGACACACAGATGAGCTTTCCAAAGGATTTTATGTGGGGCGCAAGCTCCTCAAGCGCACAGATCGAGGGTGCTTACGATGTGGACGGCAAGGGTCTTACGACATGGGACTATGACAAGAAGCATACCAATCCGGGGTGCTGTTCCTTTAAATATGCTTCCGACTTTTATCATCATTATAAGGAAGATATTGCACTCATGGCTGAGATGGGATTTCAAGTCTTTCGTATGTCAATCTCATGGGCAAGAATTTTGCCGGACGGAGAAGGAGCAGTCAATCCAAAGGGGATCGAGTTTTATAAAAATGTTTTTGCCGAATGTCATAAGCATGGAATTGAACCCTTAGTGACGATTTATCACTTCGATCTGCCGGCAGCGCTGGAGGAGAAGTACAATGGCTGGCATTCCCGCAAAACAGCTGATGCATATGTAAATTATTGCAGGGTTCTGTTTGAAAACTTTAAGGATGACGTCCGCTACTGGCTCACAAATAATGAATATAATGTTATGATCTATTACGGGGCGGTGGATATGCTTACCGGAAAGGCGAACGATCTGAACGCCCTCTACAATACCGGTCATCTGCAGCTTGTTGCGATGGCAAAGGCGATTGCGCTGTGCCATGAACTATGTCCCGATGCAAAAATCGGACCTGCGCCGAATCTCTGTGCGTGCTATCCGGCAAGTGCAGACCCGAAGGATACGATCGCGGCGATGAATATGGAGGACCTGCGCAACAATATGTGGGTAGATCCGCTTGTATTCGGCGCTTATCCAAAATCGGTGTTCCGTTATTTTGAGCTGAACAATATTGTGCTTGACATACAGGAAGGCGATATGGAGGCATTGGCGAATGGCAAGCCTGATTTTATTGGTTTTAACTGCTATGGCAATGAGACGATCGAGCACTGTGATTATTATGAAATCGACTGGAGCAGTATGGTCGGCGCCGATAACCGTGATATGAGCTATCTCGTCAAGCTGACTGAGAAGCCGGGTGTGGGACGGGCAGTGAACAATTCGTATTTCCCGAAGGGTGAGGACGGTCATGCCTTTGATCCAAGCTGCATCCGCGTTACCGCTCGAAAGCTAAGCGACCGTTATCATCTGCCGTTGATCATTACAGAAAACGGTTATGGACGACCGGACGTCCTAGAGGAGGACGGAACGGTTCATGACAGCTATCGTATTGAGCATTTAAGGGGTATGATCGCCGAGATGAGTATGGGAATGGACGAGGGTGCGCTGCTCTTTGGCTATTGTCCGTGGAGCGCCGTTGACCTCGTATCGACGAGAGAGGGTATCACAAAACGGTATGGCTTTATCTATGTGGACCGGGATGAGGATGATGAGAAGGCAAAGACAGTTCCGATGAAGCGCTATCGGAAAGACAGCTTTTACTGGTATCAAAAGGTGATCAGATCAAATGGAACAGAGCTTTCGTGAGAATCAGCGGAGGAAATGAGGATGAGTTTTCCAGAAAATTTCTTATGGGGCGGAGCTACCGCCGCAAATCAATGTGAAGGGGCATGGTATGTCGGCGGAAAGGGCGCGACTGTCTCGGATTTTTCAACGGCGGGAAGCCTGAAGGAGCCGCGCTATACGACCTATGTGACGAAAGAGGGCAAGCCCGGCAAGGCGATGATGTTTGAGCCGATGCCTGAAGGAGCTAAGAGGACCGTTTTCGAGGGTTATTATTATCCTTATCATGAAGGGATTGATTTCTATCACCGCTATAAGGAGAATATTGCCTTGTTTGCGGAGATGGGCTTTAAGCTGTTTCGCATGTCGGTTTCATGGGCTCGTATTTACCCGAAGGGGATTGAGGAGGAACCAAATCAGGAAGGGCTTGACTTTTATCGAAATGTATTTTTAGAATTAAAGAAGTATGGTATCGAGCCGTTGGTAACGATTTTTCATTATGATATTCCGGTTTATCTGGAGGAGGAGCTGGGAGGCTTTGTAAACCGCAGATTGATTGACTGCTTTGAAAAATATGCCGAGACCTTATTCCGGGAATATAATGGACTGGTAAAATACTGGCTCACCTTTAATGAGATCAATAGCCCGATCCTGATACGCAATTATCTTCCGAATTATCCAAAGGAAGCAGTGCGTGCGTCTCTCCAGAGTCTCCACCACCAGTTTGTTGCAAGCGCAAGGGCAGTGCGCGCGGCGCACCGGATCAACCCGGAAATGATGGTGGGAGCGATGCTGGCGGGTGTTTGCAGTTATCCGCTGACAAGCAATCCCGATGATGTGCTTGCCAATCAGAGACGGCTGCAGGACGAGTTTTTCTATAGCGGGGATGCGATGGCAAGAGGAGCATATCCTTACTATGCAAAGCGTCTGTGGGACGAGTATGATGTCACACTTTCAACAGAGCCGCAGGATTTTGTGGACCTTAGGGAAGGAAAGGTAGATATGGTGACCTTTTCCTATTACTCCACAGGCTGTATCACAACAGATGAAAATGCAGAGAAGGCAAAGGGGAACTTTACTACGGGTGCGAAAAATCCTTATTTAAAATACAGTGAATGGGGCTGGAGCATAGACGGAAAGGGTCTGCGCTATTTCTTAAATGAGCTGTACGGCAGATATGGACTGCCTCTGATGGTTGTGGAAAATGGTTTGGGAGCTGTCGATGAGCTGGAGGAGGACGGGAGCGTACATGATCCCTACCGCATCGCCTATACAAGAGAGCATGTGCTGGCAATGAAGGAGGCGCTGGCGGATGGCGTGCAGCTTCTTGGGTATACTTACTGGGGATGCATCGACCTTGTGAGCGCATCTACGGGAGAGATGAAAAAGCGCTATGGCTTTATTTATGTAGACCGGAATAACGATGGCTCCGGCACATTAAAAAGGTACAAGAAGGATTCCTTCTATTGGTATCAGAAAGTAATTGCAACCAATGGTGAGGATGTAGAGTAAACAACGGTCATCACGCTCTGCGGGATGCTCTCAATGTCAACAAAAAGCGGATGCCACAGGACGGATGGAGATAATTGCCATGCGTCGTGCGGCATCCTCTTTGAGCATGAGATGCTATTGAAAGAGTAGGAGATAATCGGCGGGGGTTTTCATTCGGGGAAGGAAGGTAAAGATGAAGTTAAGCAGGGAAATCGTGCTGGAATATATGCAGGAGCAGGACAAAGAAGGATCCAAAGGCGTCCGGTTTACAACGCAGGAACTCTCTGCGGTGTTTGGGATGCAGCGTTCCAATCTTAGTAAGCTTTTGAATGAATTGGTCAAGGAGAACCGAATTAAGAAGACAAGCGGCAGACCAGTTTATTATTTTCCCGTGAAGAAGGGGGAGGAGTCCTGCTTTCGCAAGCTGATCGGAGCATCGGAGAGCCTAAAGTCGGCGATCCAGTTGACAAAGGCGGCGCTGCTTTATCCGGGCGGCGCGCTTCCGCTTTTGCTCACGGGACCCGATGGGTCCGGGAAAAGTATGCTTGCGTCCTTAGTTTATGAGTTTGCAAAGGAGCAGGGTATTTTGCGCCAAGACGCGCCGTTTGTAAAGATTAACTGCCGTTATCTTGAGGAGGAGAGCGAGGAAAAGAGAAAAGAGGTATTTTTTTCGGAGACAGAAGGAGCGTTTCACAAGGCAAGGAACGGCGTGTTGTTTATTGACCACGTCAACTGTCTGGGGCATGACGTGCAGAATGAGCTGCTGCGTCAGGCAGAAATCTTTCAGAGCTCTTTGAGCGATATGGTGTTAATCTATTCGGTGGATGACGCGACCACCTCGTCACAGCTAAGCCTGTATACCTCTAAATTTTCGATTGTAGTAGATTTGCCTCCGCTCTCTGCTCGAACGCTTTTGGAGCGGTTTGAAATGATACAGCAGTTTTTCCAGAAGGAAGCAATGCGTATGAAGCGGGAAATAAAAATAAATGCGGAATTGCTGCGGGCGCTGCTGCTATATCCCTGCCAGTTTCATGTCAAGCAGCTCAAAAAGGATATTAAGCTTGGCTGTGCCAACGGATATGCAAGGAATTTTGACCGGAAGCTCGAGCAGATTGAGGTCACGATGCATGATTTTCCTGATTATGTGCGTAGAGGGCTGCTTTCCTACCGCAAATACAGGGCGCAGATTGAAGCAATCCTGCCGGATAACTATTCCTATATTTTTCGGGCGGATGCCATCGATGCATTTCGGGAGCCGGAAAGTGTGGAGAGCGCAGAGAAAAATCCAAGGGACACTCTCTATGAGATCATTGACAGAAAGGTGGAGGAGCTAAAGGAATACGGTGTGGAGGAGGATGATATTTCTGCAATCCTTCATGAGAATCTGGATCAAATTTTTTATAAAATCGATCAGAGTATGGGAAAGAAGGAGATTGATAAGGAATCGCTTTCCAAGATTGTGGACTCAAAGCTTATTGAGCTGGTGGAGCAGTTTCTTGGGGAGGCTTCGGAACAGTTTGAACGGGTATATCCTGACGCAGCCTTCTATGCGATCTGTCTCCATTTATCGTCGATGTCCGGGCGGCAGCTAAAGGCGCAGAAGATGACGGATGAGCAGATTGCAAAGGTGGTAAAGGAGTGTAATAAGGAATATATTTTTTGCTCAAAATTTGCAGGAGAGCTGAAGGAAACGCTGGGACTTCGTCTGCCTGTTGACGAGATCGTATTTTTAACGATGTTTATTTGTCAGGAGCATTATGAGAGTGCGCTTGAGAACCGACCAGTGGTGCTGGTGGCGATGCATGGGAATACGACGGCGTCAAGCATTGTGAAGGTGGTAAATGACCTTGTGGGTGATGATAATATCTATGCGTTTGATCTTGTGCTGGATAAGGATATGCAGCAGGTGTACGAGGAATTAAAACAGACCATTATAGACATTGATCAGGGAAAAGGGGTGCTGATGCTTTATGATATGGGCTCGTTGCAGACGATGGCAGGGATGATCGGAGCGGAGACGGGCATTGAGATTAAAAGCATCTGCGTTCCGGCGACACTCATTGCGCTTGATTGCTCCAGAAAGGCGAGCAGCTATCACTCGCTGGAGGAGGTATACCGCGAGGTGCTGGAATCTTACCAGCAGGTGTATCAGGAGTTAGAGCAGTCGTCGAGAAATCGGGGAAATCCGCAGGTCATCATTACGCTTTGTATGACGGGAGAGGGCGCGGCGGTTCAGATGAAAAATTATATTTCAGCGCACATTCATCTCGAAAATACCGATGTTGTCCCGTTAGCAATTTCGGATCGTGATTATCTGCTCAAAAAGGTCAATCAGATACAGAAAAAGCAGAAGATTGTCTGTGTCGTTGGCGCTTACGACCCAAAGCTGTATGGCATTCCCTATATTCCGATCTCTACGCTGTTTGATACACCGTCCGATAAGCTTGATATTCTTTTGTCTCTGGAAACGACACAGGCAGTGGCGGCAGTCAATTACAACGCGATTTATGCATATCTGGCGGAGCAACTGGAGGGATTTGATATTCAGTTGTTAAAGGAGGTGCTGCCGCCGGTGCTTGGCAAGGTGAAAAAGGCGGCGCGCGGCTTATCCTCGGATCAGGAGATTGGGCTTTTTATGCATATTGCATGTCTGATCTACCGCATTCAAAATCAGGAGCCATCGCCGCAGAATAGACAGGCGCAGTATATCATTTCAAAAAATAAGCGTCTCTATAATGATTTAAAGGATATTCTGACGCGCCTTGAAGCAGAATTTTATATCAGTATCAATGACGATGAGCTTGCTAATATTATTCAGATCATAAAAAGATGTTAAAAAACGCCGTTCGGACGAATACAGTATGTTTCGTCCGAACGGCGTTTTGAATTTATCTTCGCACACCTGTTACTTCATCGTAGTATGCCCGTTCTCCGTTTGGAAGGGTAACCCAGCCATGTGCCATGATGCCGGTTACGTCATCATAGTAATACCAATTATTGTCTCGATAATATTCACCATGTACCATTTTTCCGGTCCATTCATCAAAATAGTACCAGTTTCCGTCAATGCAGCTTTCACCGTGATGCATTTGACCATTTATTTTGTCATAATATACCCATTTTCCTTCGGTCCCTTCCTCCGGAATGAATACAAAGTCCTTGATCATTTCACCAGTGATCGGGTTAAACCAATACCAGCCTCCATAACGGAAATCCTCTCCCTTGACCATACCTCCTTCGGGATTATAGCGAACCCATTTTCCTTCGGTTCGTTCTGCATTGGTCGGAATAAAGACGTCCTTATCAGTTGCCATCGTACCATCCTGATCAAACCAGTACCATGCATCTGTCAGTGGGTCATATACCTCTTTGTCACGCGCCATTACGCCATGATCGTACCAGTATTTCTTATTGCCATCCGTATGCCATCCATTGAGAACCTCCGGCTGCGGATTAGGCTTTTGTGGCACTGGTGTAAAATATGCTTTCACCGTGACATTTCCACTTGGCATCAAGAAGAAATTTGCAGTTAAGGAAGCATTACCTGATGAGATTTCCCAGTGGTCAAATTGATAGCCGCTATTTGGGATAGCTGTCAGTATGACCTTTGTTCCCGCTGTCGCCTGTGCGGGAGAGGAGGCTGCGATGCCGTTTCCGTCAGTTAAAACCGTTACGGTATAGCGCTGCTGCGGTTGTTCGCTGCTTTCCGTCTGAAGAACCGCTGCGCCGCTGGATACAGAGGCAGAGTAGTTTGCAGTCTCCGCATAGCGGGCAACAAATGCATAATGCGTATCGGCAGAGAGCCCGGCAAAGGTTCTGTCCGTCTGCCATGACTGTCCGTTATTGATACTGTATTCTGCCGCTGCACCGCTGTTGCTTGGCGGAATTGCCTTTAATGTAATACTGCTTGAACTGCGGCTTTCCAGCTCCGGTATCTGCGGAGCGGCTGTCTCTGCCTTCGTGATCGTTCCAGCAGCATTTGACGGGGCAATGACGTTGTATGCCTCATGATTAGTTCCTGTCTTTGTGTTGATCGTTACAGCAACCGGCTTATTTGTTCCAGCATTTTCGTTATCATAGGCACCAGAGGCAGATAAGGTGACGCTGTCACTGGTGCGTACATAGTCGGCTGTGTTTACGTTAAGCTGTACGGTGGCGTTTGTGGTGCCGTCGTAGCGTTTCGTGATCTCATTTGCGACAGAAGCAGTGACTGTTTTTGGATTGAGCGTAATAGAAACATCTGCGCTGCCCCCGTTTTGTCCGTTGCTGCCTCCGTAGTGAACCGTCAATGTCTTCTGATTGCCGGAGGTAAAATCACTCGCAGGGATTGTGTTTGATTTACCGGTATCATGTGTCAATGTAAACATTCCGTTGCTGTCAGCCGTCACAGCTTCTGTCAGAGGCTGATCACCGTAATACAGGATCGTCTGATTTGCAGACGGAGTATTTTTTAAGCCGTTCGCCGTTTTGCCTGCGGATTGAGACGACGGGGTAAATTGTACCGTGATCGTATCGCCGTAGGAGAAAGCGGTTGTTTCCTGAGCTCCATTTAGTACCTTTATGGTTCCAAGCTCACTGGGAGCGACAGTCAATGTGGTGTGAATGTTGTATACCTGATTGTTTGCCATGTAAGCGGCAGGAATCGTACAGGTAATACGGTAAGAGCCGGGAACGACTGCATCTAACGTACCGGTTCCCATGATGCTTAAAATTTCACCGCTGTCAAGCTCTGCAAATTCAATTGTGCCAAGTCCGGAGACATTGTAGGTATATCCGTCTGTCTCGCTGCCAGAACGGTTGGCAGTGGCATCATTTACGGTAATGGAAACCGGAACAGTTGCTAAGCCTGTTTTTGTGGAAGCATAGCTGACAGTAACAGGAATTTCCGCACCGTTATTTTCTTCCGTTAAGGTAAAATCTGCCGGTATGCTGATAGTGTTTACCTTGATTGCCGACTTGTCTGCAGTTCCAACCTTCCAAACACCGGAAGCATCCCGCCATAATATCTGATCAGGATACATTTGGTGTGGCACTAGCTGGAAGGATGCATCATTAGAATTTGCGGCAGATATATAGGCATGATTCGTTTTAGGAATATTGGTTGATGCATTATTCCAAATATCTCCAATACCAATCTTTGTCGTTGCGCCACCTACAGTTCCGGTAATGACCCATGCCTGCTTGTGGGCTAAGATAATCGTGCCGCCTCCGGTGAAGTCTCCGGTTGTGAGTTTTTCGCTAAAGTTCACAAGGTTAAGCTGTGCGTTTGCAGATACGGAAATCTCAGCGTTATCACCGCTTAAGCTGCTACCCTTAGCAGGAGCAAGATTACCCGTTGCAACCGTAAGACCGCCGATGTTTGTCACGTTCAGCGTACTATTTAAATACTCGTTGCCATTATAGGTGACCTTAGCGTTTGAAGAACCTCCTGTCGTTCCGTCAACGGTCGAGGAAACGTTTTGGTATAGGTTGATGGCTACATTTCCTATAACCCGATATCGCTGTGCATCTGGTGCTGGCGGTTCTGGCTCATAGTTGGGGTTGAGCAGCTGATCCGGATCAACAAGAAATTCTTTTGCTCCGCCGGCATAAATTTTTCCCATCCTTCCCGTAGCGGATGGATTAATCGTAATTGTCACGTCATTGTTATATGTATTTTCAGCTCCATCGCTCGAGAGACTGCCGGCATATATATTTCCTAAAGAAGTATTTCCTTGAATAATAATCTTCCCATGTGTGCCGGGAGTAGCAGAAACATTATATCCGGTTAGACCGCCGCAGAGTAAATGAATATCTCGCGTCCCCGAATTTTTTGTAACATTATTAAGCGTCAGTGTATGACCGTTCGCCATAATGGCGTTGCGGATACGGTTCTGAAAGCTTAAAACAATATTATTAAAAGTGACGTCTGCGCCAAGTACAATTCCTGCCGAACGAAAATGGATCGTGTTTGCTTTTCCACCTTGTATGGTCACACGCTTATCAATGACCTGCGGATTAGAGTCAGAACTCTCGGCATTTACATAGGGCTCAGCATCCAGGATGATCGTATCGCCATCCTGTACATTTTTTGATTTCATCCATCCCAACAGATCTTCATACTTGGTTGTAAAATGATGCTCTGTTGCCCGTGCCATATCTGAAGCTGCCGCTGCGGCTTCCTCTGAAACAGGCGCGTCTGTCAAGGCTGCCGACTCAGCTTGGGTTTGTACGTCAGAGGCCGGTGCAGACGGTTCGCAGGCATCCTCTGCCGGAGCAGAATCCGGTGCAGACGGCTCATGGGCATCGTCTGTCTGCAGATTAGTGGTTACTGTCTGATCGGCAGCATCTGTCTGTGTGTCAGGTACTGCAGATGACTCGCCGGATGCGCTGTCAGTTTCCGTTGCCTGCGGATTGCAGCTTGTGCAGTAAAAGGTACATGCACCCTCCTTGGAGTCTCCGGTGTAGCCGCATTCCGCGTTATGGGAGCTATGATGCTCGCATAGACCGGTTTCCGAGGTCTGTGCATAAACCGGAACAGAAAGCTGACTAAGGGCAAGACCGGCGCTTAGAACCAAGGCAAGTCCTCGTTTTTTTCGCTTGTGAAACATATTATCTGTTGCTCCTTTTTGTTTTTATATTTATGTTTTGAAAACCTAGGGGGGGGAACCAAAGAGGATGACGTTCTCCTAAAAAAGAGAAGAACAGCCAATGGTTACATAGGGTGATGGAATTGGTTGTGCAGCGTTATTTTGGGTCTGATTCACCGGATGAAAGGACAAAACAATAGACACCACGCTTTGCGCGCCGCCCATTGTTTAAGAAAATAGCCGCCATGATCAAAAAATGGCGGCTGACCTCTAAGAAGTAAGTAACTCATTGTCTGGGTAAGCCGCTTTTGGTTTCCCTTTCTAGTACTAATATATCATATGATACTTTATTTTTCAATCCCGGAAAGAAAATAATGGAAAATTGAACATACAGTGCCCGTCCGTTTTTCTTCGTTCGTATTTTGATTCACAGAAGGACAGCGCGCGAGGTATGCTGCACGTTGTTTTCCGGGTTATTTTTTCTATCATTTGTGGCTTGTTGGAACGTTTGAAGGGTTTTGAGACAGTATGCTATGAATTTTGTAAAAGTTTGTGATAAATATAGACATATTGATTGAAAAATTTTTATTAAGTATTGAAAGGGAAATAATATTCTGCTATACTCATAAAAAATATCAGAATGCCATTTGTCATTTTTGTACATTTCTTTTTACAAAGCAGTTAAAAGAGTGACCGGGATGGAAAAGAGAGGTGATGTGAAACCGGCAGCAGCGAATCATTAAGAGACAAAAGATTTGACATACCTTGCCGCGCTACCTTATATTAGGAAGGTTTGCGTACGGCAGGAGAAAAATTACAGGAGATTTGGTATGAAAAGAAAGATTACATCATTAGTATCCGTGGCAATGAGTGTCGGTATGGTTTTACCGTTTTTATCAACAACTACTGTTGCCGCAAGCTTGAATGACGGAGAGAGCGGCGGGGCTTTCGCCTCAAATAGAGCAGCGTATTACTCTTTTGAGCAGGAAGCTGCGCAGGATGTCTCCACAGATGGAAGCAATCGGTCACAGGCATTCAATATGTATAATGAGTTATGGAATGAAAACTACCAGCTGAATGAGAAGTATCTGACGGATATGGAAAAGTATACAGATTATAATCATCCACGGCACTACCTCGGACAGCCGGACATGGTGCGGACCCGCACCGGAAAGCTGATCACGGCGTATCCTGTTGGGCATGGCGTAGGGCCATTGGTTATGCGGACCAGTACGGATAACGGTGAGACATGGGTGGAGAAGACGGATACACCGCAGTCGTGGGAAAATTCTCAAGAGACGCCGACCTTATATACACTTACATTGCCGGATGGCAGAGAACGGATTATGCTGATCACCGCATGTCCGACTACCTGGGGAAAGAAGCAGGGCGGCTGGGAGACCTCATATTCCGATGATGACGGGGAGACATGGACGCCTTATAAGTCATGGCATCCGGTTAAGTCTTCCGGTGAAAAGAGGCAGGCGATCGTAGCAATGGCAAGTCTTGTGCAAATGAGAAATCCGCAGACGGGCGAGTTTATACCGAAGTGGATGGGCATATACCATGATGACAGCAATGGACAATTTGTGAATTATAAGACCTACCTGACGTTTGAGAATGAGGGAGGTGAGTGGGTAGAAAATGGAGTGAGCCAACTGAGCTTCTGCCCAATTATCATGACATTGAAACGCAAAAGGGTATGTGTGAAATCGGAATGTTCCGGTCACCGGATGGAAAGCGTATTGTTGCACTGGCAAGAAACCAAAAACACAATGGTCATTCGACCATGACCTATTCGGATGATGAGGGGGAAACATGGAGTCAGCCGGTGGATCTTCCGGGAACACTTGCAGGAGAGCGTCATAAGGCTGTCTATGATCCGATCAGCGGACGGCTGCTCATAGCCTTCCGCCGCGTCAACTATGACCTGAACCAAAATGGGGTTCTTGATGATGAAAATGATTGGCGCTGCGGCGGCTGGGAAGCGTGGGTCGGCACATATGAAGACCTTATGGCACAAAAGCCGGGCGATTTTACCTTTGTTTTGGATATGGATTACGCTCCAAGCCGTTATGGCGGCGATACTGGCTATACAGGAATAACGGTACTTGAAGACGGTACGTTTGTCATGAACTCTTATGGTCATTTTGATGAGCAAATCTCAAAGGATTCTTTGAAGAATAACATCAATGTTTATGGTGATATTTGCTATATCCGACAGGCAAAGTTTAAGCTTGGTGAGATTGAAAATGATTTTGGGAGAATTGATCGTGCTAAAATTAACGGGATAATTCAGGAGGCAGAGGGCTTGCTGCAAAAGGAGGGAGAGTATACAGCAGATAGCTTTGCAGCATTTAAGAATGAATTGGAGGCAGCAAAGGCAGCTGTAAGGGATAATGCTTCACAGCAGATTCAGCTGGATCAAAGAGCGGCTGCACTGGAGGCGGCGATCGCTGGGCTTACAAAATCTGACCCAACGACGGATACAGGGAACTGGTTTGATCAGGACGTCTTTATTCCGACAAATGCAGAACGGACCGAGGGGAAATGGGTTCGGTATAATGAGGAAGGCGTTATGGTCAAGGGAGAAGATTTCCGTTATGGAGGCTGGTACTGGTTTGACCCAATCACGGGTGAAATGAGCAAGGGCTTCGTATTCATTCCGGAGGAAGGAACGGAAGGAAAATGGGTATATTATGATGAGATCAATGGTCAGATGCACCACGGAGAAAGCTGCATTGACGGGAACTGGTATTATTTTGATGATTGGACCGGAAAGATGGTCCATGGTGAATATTATCGGGATAATAATTGGTATTATTATGATCAGGTAACCGGGATCATGGCACATGGGCGGGTGACACTTCCAAACGGAGAGCAGGCATATTACGATGAAGTAACAGGTGTGCGAAGATAAGCATTATAATAGGAAAGGACTACTGCAAAATGATCATTTTAGATGAGTTTGCAGCGTATCCGTTCCGCATCATTAAAAATCAGGTAAGAAATCCTGTTTGTAGATTTCTTACCTGATTTTTGCGTATTTTGATAGAACTATATGATTACGGCTTTTTTCTATGTCGTTCTTATGGGGAGTCCGTAAAAGGAATATCATTCGTCAGCTTTCTTAAGAGTGCAATGTTAAGATGATATGCTGTGAATTTTGTAGGAATTTGTCGTAAATATAGACAGATTGATTGCAAAAACTTTATTGAGTATTGAAAATAAAATAATATTTTGCTATACTCATAAAGAATATTAGGAGCTTGTTTGTTGCTTTTGTATATTTGAGATAAAATATCTGTTTGTTTTCCGGAAACAGACGTATTGGTAAAAGCGTCTGTTGACTGGGGAGATAGATCATCTTGATAGATTGTTTGATGAAAATGAGTTCGGATCAGGCAGAGAGGGATCCGAAGCAAGGCTGGAGGGGTAGTTGCAAAAAGGGGAGTCCGCAATATTTTTTGGCAAGAAGCAGTATTTGGGGATTTTGTGATGTCAGAAGGTATTGCATAATCAATGCTTTTTCAAAAGCATTTAAAAGTCCGATAGGATGGAAATGGAGAGGAGAGGTGATGTGAAACCGGCGGTAACAAGTCATCAAGGGAGAGTAGTCTCGGAAACACAATGCATAAAGGGTGAGATTTTTGCATACAGGGCGGAATCAGCCAGACAAAACTGTGGTGTGCTTGGA
>URJS01000069.1 GCA_900548205.1 uncultured Roseburia sp.
ATCATTTTGGTGCAAGCGTGATTCATGGGCAGCGTAGCAATATTTTGCGCTTACTTTTTTACAGTCTTCCTGCGACAAAAACTGGAAATGTGAATGTAACGAATTTTATAAAAAGAAGCCATACCAAGGAATCGGGGATATTATAAAGGCAGCACAAAGTGATAAGCTATATGCTGCGCAGCTATTAGAAAAATACATCAAAACAGAATGGCTGAAAGGTCATTATGACTGTGGCTGGAAAAATGCTCATAAAGAAAAGGGGTTCAATGGTTTGTGGAGCTTTGAGGCAGCAGCAGTTGCAAAAATATTAAATTTAGATGATACCGGATTAAAAATGGAGGTCAATTACCCTTATGATCTGGCACACTATAAATGTGAAAAAAGATATGAAATAGTATTTCCACTAACATATGAAACCAGGGAGACAGAAGCATTTGATTTAAAGAAATTTATAACATCTATTTTGACAGATTTTAAAGAACTGCCCATAGAATCTTTCTATAATAAATACGAGGAACTATTGAAGATGCAGTGGGAAATACTCCAAATATATAAGAGAGATACAGACGTTTCCGCAAAATTAGGTAAGGTGATTCTATCATACTTAATAACTTGTGGCAAAATTCTTCAAGCTGACTGGAAAACAGACTGGGAAGATGGAATTTTATTAGATTTTATAAATAATAGACTGGAAAACGATTATGCAGAAGAATCCATGGAGGATGTAACGATTGATAAAAAAGAATCCATTGAAGATGTGGACGATTTTACATATGTAAAGTTATTAAATATTGAACTGGAGAGGAGAGGGTATAGACTCGTTTCTTTCCTGCTGGATGATGACCAGTATTACATAGGAGTGGTTTCAAATACAGAAATAGCGAGTGCTTGCTTATTTGAAATTGAACTTCAATATATATAATGAGCCGCCAGTCAGAGCAGAAAGTTGAAATAGATAAGAGTGAGGAAAATATTTATGGAAAAACAAAATCCGGCTGATATAGGAATATATATTGATGACAAACTGCATATTGCATTTATTCCGAGTTTGTATACAGAAATAGGATATGCCCAGTCGATTAATTATTTTAAATTGCTGGAACCGCCATATACGTTTACTGATATGGGCAATCTGTTTATACAGGTATTGAATGATATGCGGTTGGAACCTGTCTTGAGTGGTAAAGAGAATATTATACCAGCGTTCAAAATTATTACTGGTGGGAAGGGCTTTCTTTCATTTCAAAGAAAACGTCAGCTGATATGTGCTACATTTTCTGAGAGAATGGAGCTTGAATATTGGTATAGAAAAAAGCGTGGATTTGGGATAGATAAAGGTGATAAAGAAATAAAAATTTATTTACCGCTTGAATCTAATGTGGATGAAATTGGAAAAGCGATAGATACCATATATTTTGAAGTAAACGGGAAGCATCTGATATAAGAGTGTACAGATTTATCCCATTGCAATCTGATGATTGCAGAAACCATATTACGCCGATGGATAAAGTTCATAAACGATTGGTGAATGGGGAATAAGGCAATGTTGCTGAGACTCATAAAAAGAAAACGTCCCAATTGATCGGGGAGTTAAACAGGAAGCTGGTGAAAACAAATATGATACAGGAACAATTTGCGGAAAAGCTGATAAGACAATTTCCGGAAAAGAGAGCGGCATTTATAGAACACGTTCAGCACTTTGATGAATTGCTGGGGCATGTGTTTTTTGCAGAGGAAATCAATGAGCCGCTCATTAAGTTTTTGGCGAAAAATGAGGATATAGTCAAAATAAAAAAGTATTGTGGTTTTATTGAAGATATGTGGTTTGTGGGTGATGAAGCGGTAAAGAATGTTGTTGAAGTTACGATTTTAGAACAGCTGACAGATGACGCCGCACTTTGGCAGCGGTTTGGAGGTTTTATTTCCAAGGAATTTAAGGACGTCATCAACAATGAGATCATTCCCCGTTTTCGCGTATGGCTTGAGGTGGCATTGCTTTTGTATCATTAGTTATTATTTATCCGGGGATTCATGTAAAAGGTATAAGTAAAAATGAGAAAACTATCTGTAAATGATTATCATATCGAAATTAAGCAAGAAGTAAACTATTGTTTTGATTCCAGTGATAATAAGTATTATGATAAGGTATTAGACCTTGCGGGTCATGAAGATTTTGTAAAAACAATTTGCCTCATGATGAAGAAGGATGGTTCAAAAAAGAAGTTGCACTTATAGTTCCTTATTTTACGGGAACAGATCATTGTGCGTTACCTGCGGAAAAAGGCTTGTTTCTCATGTTAAATGATTTGTTATATTTATTTCATCTGGAAACTATGGATGTGACTAAAAGGGTGAAAATTGATGCCATAGGATCTATGATTGCCCCATATTCTTATAAGCAGGATTTTATATTGTACGGTGAAATGAGCATTTTTCGTATCGCAAGTGACTTATCTGTAAAATGGGAATTTTCGGGAAGAGATATTTTTATAGATTTTGAAATGAAAAGTGATCGAATCTGCCTTTATGATCTTGAAGACAGTTGCTGGGAAATAAACTATGATGGAATATTGATTAGATAACATATAAGAAGTATCTCATATAAGCGTGTACAGATCGTTTCCAATTTGCAAAGGAAAGGGAAAGTTATGGGAATATTCGATAAATTTAAGAAATCAAATATGGAGTATGGATCTTATATTTGGCTCATATTTAGGAGAAGTTATGTTAAAAAACGGTCTTTTCAAAAAAGTTTTTCATGGGAAAAGGACGATACTTCAAATATCCCATTGCTATCTGATGATTGCGGAAACCATATTACACCGATTGATAAAGTCTATAAACGATTAGTGAATGGGGCAGAAGACAATATTGTTTCGTTTTATGAAGTTTTTATGGAAAGTAATTTGTGATACAAGTCGGAAGTTAAGGGAGATCGTGGTGCAGGATAACAAAGGGAAGAATATGTAGTTTACAGAACTTCATGAGATTATTGAAGAACGTTCCAAAATTGACAATGATTGGGAATGGGGAGTGGAAAAGCCGTGGGAAAAAATGACGGATGTGTTTTCTGTGGATATAGAAAAAATGATTCTTTTTCTGGATGAATGTAGCACAGATGAATTTAGTTGGATTCAAAAGCCATTGAAATATGGGCTATTACCAAAGCATATGAAAGAAATCCTAAAACATAATTTTATGGAAATTGAAGATTTTTCACTTATGGATAGGATATATGTAAAACATGCTTATGAATGATAAGGTTGGAATGAGGTGAAATATGAAGTGGATCATTGCGTTGCTTCTGGCGGTGACGCTGCTTCTGTCTGGGTGCGGGGGCAGTGAAACCGGAAGCGTTGATGTAACGGAGACCGTCAGTTCTGCGGAACGTCCGGTGGAAGAAACCGAAGTTTGGGAAAACAGCACACTGCTGTCTGCGCCGGTCGGAAAGCCGATAGAAAAAACAGCCTTAGATCTTACGTTGGTTTTTCAGTCAAAAATAGGAGAGGATTTGCCGGAATTTACTTTTACCATAGACGCATGGCGGGACAAGTCTTCCACAAGTTACCATGTGGAGACGATCCGGGTGACGGAAAGTGGAAGGGAAATACAAAATATCGTCATTCAGGATGTGAGGGATAACGGTGTGACAATGATTCCTGATACGGACGGGGATACCTTAGGATTTTCGCTAGTGGATGTGAACTTTGACGGATATTTGGATATTCGCCAGTTTGATATGCTTGACGGAACTTATGCCGTTGATTATGTCTATCTGATCTGGAATCCAAAGACGCAGCAGTTTGAATATTCCCCGGAACTTGGCGCGCTCAATCTGGGGTTTTTTGATCAGGAGAAAAAGCAGATCTATGGAATGACGAAGTCAGGACCTTGTGCACATTATTATCAGACGTATGAATATATCGACGGAAGCCTTACTATGGTTGAGGAGCTGACGGAGGATGAGGTACACTTGGAGGAGGAGCAGGTTCTGGCGTATTGCTCCGAGGCAGGGGTACAGACAGATGCAGAATATACGATCGTGATGTACGAAAGGCTTGACCGGCGAAACAGCGATACGGGAGAAATGGAAGCGGTCAGGGAGGATTACGTTTTCTATGGATCGCGGGACGGAAGCGTGTTTTCCGACGAATATCTGCGTGTTCCCGTATCTTCGGAAATGGGAAGATCTATTACCGAAAACGGTTGGAGATGATGAAACCACCGGATCAAAGGAGAGTAGGAGGAAAAAAGAATGGAAGAAGTACTGATACAAATAGAAGGACCAATACTGTTGTGGATCCAGGAATATCTGCGCAGCGATTTTTTGACCCCGCTGATGAAATTTATCACGCATCTGGGCGACAGCGGCTGGATATGGATTGCATGCGCGTTTGTGCTGCTGCTTTTGACGAGGACAAGGCGTGTCGGCGTGGTTATGGCAGTCTCCATGATCTTTAATCTGCTCGCCACGAACCTTGTCTTAAAAAATCTTCTGGCGCGCACGAGACCGTATGAAGTTGTCGAGGGTTTACATAGGATCATTGAAGCGCCGGGCGATTTTTCATTTCCGTCCGGTCATACGGCGTGTTCGTTTGCGGCGGCGGTGGTCATTTTGCTGATGTGCCCGAAAAAGGCTGGGATCGCTGCGATGACGCTCACCGTTTTGATCTCGCTCTCGCGCCTGTATGTGGGAGTTCATTTCCCGACGGACGTGCTCGGCGGCGCAGCTGTGGGAACGCTCTGTGCGCTTCTTGCATGGAGGCTTTGCGGACAAAGAAGAACGGCAGCTGGCGCGGAGGAAGGGCAGTAAGCCTCCTCCGTTTTAAATTGCCGTTTGTTTGCTCCGAAACGGGCAGTGTGCGAAGGGCGATCACAGTTGTTTTAAGGGCTGGTGCAATGTTGGTCATCGCACAGGTAAATATGCTTTGCAGGAGACACTCGGCGGAAGGGTTTAAATAGTTAAGTGATATTTTTTCATCCAGTAATTGATCTGGATAAAATATGCCATAAGCTGCGGTCCTGCCATGAGCTGCCCGAACCATGGTCTGCCAAGCTCCTTGTGCGAGGCGATAAAGGCTTGCGCTTTCTTTTTGTCAATGAGCGGTGCGATCGGTGCGTTCGGGTCATTGATGATCGCAAGGAGGCGCTCTGCCAGACGTGTCTCATATTCCGGATGGTAGGTTTTTGGATAAGGGCTTTTTTTGCGGTGCAAAAGCTCCGGCGGAAGCAGGTCGGCACAGGCGTCGCGCAGCAGTGTCTTTTCTACGCCATTTCTGTATTTCATTTCCCACGGTACATTAAACACATATTCCATGATGCGGTGGTCTGCGAAAGGTACACGCGCTTCCAGACCGGAATACATGCTCGTGCGATCCATGCGGTCAAGCAGGGTCTGCATAAACCATTTGATATTTAAGTATGCGACCTGCCGGCGCTTTTTTTCTTCTCCCGTCTCTCCGGCAAGAAGCGGCACCTGTGCAAGCGTATCCTCGTAGCGTGCATGGGAGTAGGCAGAAAGATCAAGGGAGGCGCAAAGCTCCTCATCTAAGAAAACAGTGCGTGCACTCATATCGGCAGCCCACGGGAATCCATCGCGCTCCAGAAGCTCTTTGCGGTAAAACCACGGATAGCCGCCAAAGATTTCGTCGGCGCATTCCCCGGTCAGGGCAACCTTATTGTGCTTGGCGACAAGGGAGCAAAAATATAAAAGTGAGGCGTCCACATCTGTCATGCCGGGAAGGTCTTTGGCGTCTACGGCAGTCTCAAGTGTGTCGACAAGCGTGGACGGAGCGCATTCCAGGTAGGTGTGCGCAGTGCCGAGCTTCTCTTTCATAAGGTTGACATAGGGCAGATCGCGCTCCGGCTGGAAAGCATTTGACTGAAAATATTTTTCATTTTCCGTGAAGTCAAAGGAGAAGGTGTGAAGTTCTTCTCCCTTCCGGCGCAGCTGCTCAGATGCGATTGCCGTGACAATGGAGGAATCAATGCCGCCGGAGAGAAACGTGCAGACGGGAACGTCGGAGATCATCTGTCTGCGGACGGCGTCGCGTACGAGAATGCTGACCTTTTCCACCGTGTCATGATAGGGATCGGTGTGAGGAACGCTGGTTAAGTCCCAATAAGGGTGCTGCTTGAGACCGTCTTTTGTAAAGGTCAGATAATGTCCGGGCAGCACCTCAAAGACGTTTTGGAAAACACCGCAGCCGGGCGTGCGCGCCGGACCGATGGCGAGAATCTCCTGCAGGCTCTTTAGCGTGATAGAGGGAGAGAAGCCCGGGTAGGCAAAGAGTGCCTTCGGCTCAGAGGCAAAGAGCAGCGTATGTTCCGTGACTGCATAAAAATGAGGCTTGATGCCGACACGGTCACGGTAGAGAAGAAGCATTTCCTTTTGTGCATCCCAGATGGCGAAGGAAAAAATCCCATTCAGGCGCAGGACGAAGTCTGTGCCGTAGTGCATGTAGGAATAGAGGATCACCTCGGTGTCAGAAGAACTCTCAAAGGCGTAGCCCGCGCGTGTCAGCTCCGGGATCAGTTCGTCTGTGTTATAGATTTCTCCATTGTAGGCGATCGCACAGGTACGGTCCTGATGTGTACGGACCATTGGCTGCGTGCCGTTGGAAAGATCGCGGATGCTCAGGCGGGCATGAGAGAGTCCCACATGGTTAGAGAGGTACAGTCCGCTGCTGTCGTTTCCGCGGTGCGAGAGCGTTTTTCGCATGTTTGTCAGCCGCTCCTCCCAGAGCGGCTTTTTCATAAGGTAATCCTGATCGAAATTACAAAAACCGGAAATTCCACACATAAATTATATACTCCTTTTTTGCACAGTCCCATTTTGCATGGCAGTGTAAAGCTATCAACAGTATATGCAAAAATATGGCGGGAAATGTTTCGGGAGAAGCTCTCTTTTCGCCTGTTTTGGCAGGAGGTGGCGGCGTTTTGTCCGGTGGCGGCGTGTTTTTTGACGCATACAATAAAAACAAGTATGTCGTGTGAGCGGTGTGATAGATGAATAATGAGAAAATGGAGAATCTGCTGAATCTGGCGCTGGATGCGACGCAGCGCGAGCGGGAGAAATCACTGGAGCTTGATGTAGGCTACAACAGGCAGGAGCGGACATGGGAGGTTATCGTAAAGTATACGGGAACGGCAGAGCAGCTAAAGGGATTGCTGGCTGAAAATTTTGCGGAGGATTACGAAAGAATCCGGGTGACAAATTTACAGAATGAGTATGCCATTCTTCTTTTGCCGGAAACCATTGTACAGGCGGTCGCGGCGCTGGAGGAGATTGAGTATATGGAGAAGCCGAAAAGCCTCTTTTTTGCAGTCACTGTGGGGCGGCGGGCTTCCTGTATCACACCCTTACAGACGGGGGTGGTAAGCGGGCGTGAAAATATACCGGTGGGAGGAGCAGAGCGAAGGACTGACGATCTGACAGGAGAAGGCTGTATCGTTGCGGTGATTGACTCCGGTATCGACTATGCCCATCCGGATTTTCGCAATGCAGACGGAACAACCCGCATTTTAAGTCTGTGGGATCAGACAATTCCGTCCGGCACAGTGCCGCGGGTGAAGGTCTCCGGGCAGACAGGGGAAGCGCCGGGGGCGGAGGAATTTCTTTCCGCGCCGGGGGGCTTTTATCTGGGCACGGAGTTTTCTATGGAGATCATAAATGAGGCTTTGGCGCAGCCGACAGAGCGGGAGCGGTCTGCAGTCTGCCCAAGCCGCGATACCTCCGGACACGGCACGCACGTTGCGGGAATTGCGGCGGGCAATGGGAGGGCGTCAGCGGGCAGATACCGGGGCATCGCTTTTGGGAGCGGGCTTTTGGTCGTGAAGCTTGGTACGCCGCAGGCGGGCGGTTTTCCGAGGACCTCGGAACTGATGCAGGCGGTGGATTATTGTTTTCGGAAGGCAGAGGAATATGGGAAGCCGCTGGTGATCAATTTAAGCTTTGGAAATAATTATGGCAGTCATTCCGGCACCTCCCTGATCGAGACTTATTTAAGCGATATGGCAAACCGCTGGCGCAGCAGTCTTGTCATAGGGAGCGGAAACGAGGGCGCTTCTGCCGTTCATACGGCGGGAACTGTCGTAATGGGGCAGACTGCGGAGACGGAGCTTGCAGTCATTCCTTATGAGCCGACATTAAATCTGCAGATTTGGAAGTCATATGCGGATGAGATGAAGGTGGCGATCGTACATCCAAACGGAACGGTGGTCGGACCGATTGCCCGCATACAGGGCACGCAGCGTTTTACGATAGAGAATACGGAAATTCTTTTATATTATGGAGAACCAAGTCCCTACAGCCTTTATCAGGAGATTTTTTTTGAGCTTCTTCCGGTTGCGGATTATATTGATGCGGGCGTCTGGAAGATCAGGCTGATCCCGCAGAATATTGTGACAGGACAGTATGATATGTGGCTTCCTTCTGGCGGGGTACTGGGTGAGGGAACGGGATTTTTTTATCCGGTCGCGGAGACGACGCTGACGATTCCTTCCACGGCGCCAAAGGTTATCTCGGTCGGGGCATATGACGCGAGGTTTTTGCAGCCGGCGGCATTTTCCGGCAGGGGCTATACGCGGGAGACGAATCAGGTGAAGCCGGACATTGCCGCTCCGGGGGTGGAGATTATTTCGTGCGCTCCCGGCGGCGGCTATACGGCACGCACGGGAACCTCCATGGCGGCACCGTTTGCAGCCGGCGGGGCGGCGCTTTTGATGGAGTGGGGGGAGGGAGTTATTATATTGCTAAGTTGGAAAAAAACAGTAAACGTAAGGGTTTCGCTCATCATGGTTTTATGAAAAAATGAGAAACGCCATGGTGATTTTGAGGATAAGCACCGTTTTTTTTGCTGTTTACAGAAAAAATTGAAAATGTAGAAAAATATACAGTTATAAATAGAAATAAATTGCAGGAATCAATGGGATACATTATAATTACATTAGCAGTAATGTTGAATTTTGAACAATTAAAAAGGGACATGTAGATAATTTTTCACAAATAAGACGAAGGAGGGAGAAGTAGGCAGGGTTATGGAATATACGGATGAAAAAATTTTAAAACAGAGAGAGGCGCTGGAAGAATTTGAAAAGCAGCGCTTTTCAGAGGAAACGATAAAGGAAGAAAACAAGCAGTCTATTTTTCAGGGAACGGTTCAGGTAAATAAGATTCCGGTCAGCTTTTCAGAACGCCTTGTTATGGACAAGAGGGCAGCGATATGGATGCCGGAGGATTTTGAAGAACTGACGCCGGAGGCGATCGAGGCAATCTATCTGTTAGGCAATAAACCGGATGTGGTTTTTGGAAACAGCTACCTGAATCTTTCTGTGGGATTTCACTATACAGATAATGAAGTACCCAATGAATATATGGGAGAGTTTGTGAAGCTTGCCCGGTTGATCATGGAGCGCATGGGACCAAAGACCAGAATTTACGGGCAGAAGGTCAGAAACGAAGGAAATCATATCATATCGTCGATGGAGCTGGCATCCCATACGGTTACAGATACGATTTATAACATCATTTTTTTCTCCTCACTGGAGGGCAGGGTGCTGATCGGGTTTATCAACTTTAATTATAAATTTTTTGACCGGTATCATGTCATAGCGGAGGAGATGCTGCAGTCATTTCGATTCATTGAGGAGGGGTAAGAATGGATACGATTACTTATTTGAATCTTACAGTGAATGGCTTTCCATTTCAAAAAGTAACATCATTTATGATCCGGCACGATCCAAACCAGCACGCCATTGCCAGTGTTACAGGAGAAGTGGAGCCGGATATGGCACAAGACAGTTTGCAGCGAACAGATGAAAACACACAGATAGAGATTTGTACGACAGCGGAAGGGCAGCCATCCATTATATTCCGCGGCTGTGTCAGCGACACATCCCTCAAACAGGACAATGCCTACAGTTATGTGACTCTGACATTAAAATCAGTGAGCCGTTTGACTGATATTACAAAGCGGAATAAAACTTACCAGAACACAGCCGCCACCTATGGTCAGATCATAAGCGGAAACATTTCAGATGTTGCAGATCTGCATATGATGGTATCAGATAAAGCGATCGGATCGTTGATCATGCAGTATGGGGAGACGGATTGGGAATTTGCAAAAAGAATGGCGTCAAAGCTGAATGCTCCGCTGATCACAAATCTTTCTTCCGCAAGGGCGCAGCTGTACATAGGACTTCCGCCGGCGAGCCGGACGGTTTCGGAAACTTCTCTTTTTTTTGACTACGCAAGCGACACTTCGCAGTATGCAGAAAATCAGGGAGCAATGGCACAGGATTTTGCGGGAGAAACAGTTCAGTCTTATGCATATGCGTATCTGGGAGATGCGATTACATTTAATGGGAAAACCAGCCGGATTAAAAGCGTACGGGCGGAAATGAAGGATGGCACTCTGCAAATGCGATACGGACTTCTGGGCGGAAACGCATCCACAGGAGGCGGAAGCAGTCTTTCCGGCATTGCAGTGCCGCAGACAGCCAATACACAGGCATCCGGCAAGATGATGAAAGGACGTGTAGAGGAAGTGCAGGGGGATAAGGTAAAGGTGTTTTTAACCTCTGTAGATCAGGAATATGATTCCGGCGGAAACTGGTGGTTTCCATATTCGACAACTTATTCTTCCAGCGATGGCAGCGGATGGTACTGTATGCCGGAGCAGGGGGACGAGGTGCTTGTATTTTTCCCATCGGGAAATGAAGGAGAGGCATTTGCAGCAAGCTCTGTCTGTGCATCGCCGCCGTCCAATCCTCGTAATAAAAGCTGGAAAGCGCCCGGAGGAAAGGAAATTTTGCTGACAGATGAGGGAATGTATATCATCGGAAAGCATGGAAAGATATTTATCAACCTGACAGACAAAGACGGGATTCAAATCCATTCGGACAAGGATATCAGTATATCATCGGAAGCAAAGGTAAGCATTACTGCGTCAAAGGAAGTAAACATCATAGCTGCGAACCAGGTGGTGATCGGGACAGAGGATGCTTATATGGAAATTACAGAAAATACTGCCACACTGGCTGCAAGCCAGGTATTGATCAACTAGTGGGGAGAGTGTCTATGGCAGAAAGCTACATTGAGATGTTTGAAGAAACCTATTATCCGCCTGTATTTAAGAAAATGGCGCTGCACACCATTCGGGATTTTGACGAGCATCAAGAGGAGATTACGGAAAATTTCAAAAATATACTGGACCGGCACATGGATCAGTTATGCAGCCTTCAGAACCTGCAGACATCAGGGGAGGTCGAGGAAATTCCCTCTCCTTTTTGTATACATCCTTGGAACAGGAATGTGCAGAGTTTCGGATCGACAGTTACGGAGAAGGGGGAAGGCTTTATGGGGAGGAGATCTTGTCAGAACGCTTTTTTGCCCCATGGCTGACCGTTTATCTTGATGAGCTGACCGATGCACTGAAGGTTTGTGCAAAAGAAAACAGTCTGCGCAGATATGTCAGGTCTGCGGAACTGGAAAAACTGAAGCTGCGTGCAGTGCGCAGTCTGCTCTATTATTTTTCCAGCCGGTTCCGGTATGTCATGGCAGATGCACTGGACAGAAAACGGCTGGCGTCTTTGCAAAAGACCGATACATTCGTGATTGCAATGGGGGAGTATCAGGACTGGCAGAAGCCGGTATTTGCCTTGATGCCGGAAGTGGATATTTTTAACTGCGGGGAGCAGACAATGCTGGATTTCAGGCGCTTCGCGGCAGTTTACTATAAAGATAAGGATTTTGAAGGGAAAAGAATCACAAATTCCCGGTTTACAGACTGTACATTTGAAGACTGCCGGATGGAAGGCTGCCAGATGAATGACAGTATCTTCGACGGCTGTATTTTTAAGAACGTGGAGTTGAGGGAGACAGAGATGATCGGCTGCCTGTTTATCGACTGCGAATTTCAAAACGTGCGTTTTGAGAAGATTGCCTTTGATGCAGACACCTCGCAAAAGACGGGGGAATACTACGAGCCGGCAGAATTTTACCGCTGCGGATTTTCGGACACCGCAATGGAAAATTGTCTGTGTTCCAGATGTGTAGTAAAGGATTGTGATATGGGGGACGGTGTAGAATGGAATATTTTGAACTGATACAGAGTCAAGCGGTAGAAAATCCTTTGGAAATTACAAAGCTGGATCGACAGAAGTACAAATATGCAATGACAGAAGCAGACTTTCAGGCGTTGGACCGTCTGAAAGTGGCATATTTCAGCGGACGGGAGTTTGAAGAACCCTGTGATATTTTAACAGAGCCGACGTATCTGGTTTCAGACCGCCTGCGGGGCGTTCTGGAGCTATATGATAAGAATATCGCGTTTAAGGGGATCCAGCTTTTTCCGACAGCAGAGGAGAGCAGGAATTTTCCTATTTACTGGGTTCCATGGTTTCAGATGCGCGCCTGTCTTTATGAGAGCAGCGAAAAGTATGATAATGGAATGCTAAAAAATCTGGTTTTGGACGGCAAAAGGATTTCCGGCTGTCACATTTTCCGGATTAGCGGATTACAGGAATATAAGGTGGTCGTATCACTGCCGGTGGCGGAAAGCATTATGAGAAGAAGGTTTTATGGGGTCAGTTTACGAAAGATCGAGGTAAAGTAAATGGGCGAGAGTAAAAAATATGTTGTATACGGTATGATGGCAAAATGCAGTGAAGGAACGATGGAAAATTATATCTCAACAGATACGGGACATGGGGTTGTCTATCAGGGGCAGCCTGTTTTGAATGCAAATGATCATCAGAAGGGGGTAAACCTGACACATTTTGGAGACTGCAACTCCAAGAAAATCTATGAGGACGCAAAAAAGGAGATTGATGAAAAATATAAGGCGGAGGAAGGAGACGGGTTTTTTACCAAGCTGGGGAAAGGGATTGTAAAAGCACATATGAAGACCGCCATTTTTGTACAAGAGCATTTGATGTTTCATAAATGCGAGCTGGATACACCGCTGCCATGGATATTTACAAGTAAGGACCATATGATTGACGGTGCGCCGGCACTTACCATGGAAAGTCAGTGTGCATGCAGGTATGGCGGGATTATTACGATTGTGCCAGAGGAGGAGGGAGATAATTTTGAAAACGACAAAGAACCAGAAGCAATTACTGAAAATTCAGAATTTCTAACTTTGGCAGGCGTGGGGCTTTCAGCTTCATTAAATAAAAGTGGTGAAGAGATACTTGATGCAATGCTTAGAGTGAATGAAAAGGTGAAAACGAGTATGCGAGTAGTCTCGGAAACACAATGCATAAAGGATGAGATTTTTGCATACAGGGCGGA
>URJS01000070.1 GCA_900548205.1 uncultured Roseburia sp.
AACGGCAATAACAGCCAGAAATATTTAGCTAATTATCAATATGTCAGTACACTAGGATGGGCAAAGGAGGAGAACTTATGAGAATTGCGATGTTTACGAATAATTATAAGCCATATATCGGAGGAGTTCCGATTTCCATTGAGCACCTGGCAGAGGCGCTGAGAGGATTGGGGCACAAGGTATGGGTGTTTGCGCCAAGCTATAAGAATCAGGAGGAGGAATCCTATGTCATCCGTTATCCATCCCTTCCGCTGTCAGTCGTAGGAGCGCCTGTGCCAAACGTTTTGACAAAGCTTTTTGCACAAAAAATAGAGGAATTGCGCATTGATGTGATTCATGTGCACCATCCGGCGCTTGTTGGAAATGTCGCGTTAGCGCTCAAACGCAAGCTGCGCATTCCCGTTGTGTTTACCTATCACACACGCTATGAGGAGTATTTGCATTATATTGCGGGGCTAAAACAGATTGAGGCACATACCGGGATCATGGAAAAATATCTGCGTTATTTTTGTACGCATTGTGACCTGCTGGTAGCTCCGACGCCCGGTATACGGGATTATCTGCAGAAAAAGAACCTCAGAACGCCGATTGCAGTACTGCCGACGGGGATTCCTGCGGAGAGTTTTTTGCCGGATCAGGGGAGGGCAGAGCATATACGAGAAGAGTATCTTGGCGCGGCAGATCATATGTTTTGTACGGTGTCGAGATTGGCAAAAGAAAAGAATATCTATTTTCAGCTGGAAGGGCTTGCGTGCCTAAAGCGTTTGCTGCAGAAGACGGGAAGGTCATTCAAGCACCTGATGATTGGGGACGGACCGGAGCGCAGAAGCTTTGAAAAGCGCGTGCGGGAGCTTGGTTTGGCGGATGAGATCGTATTTGTTGGAAACGTGCCAAACGCGGAGATAAAAAATTATCAGGCAGCATCTGATTTATTTTTATTTACATCAAAGTCGGAAACACAGGGGATTGTGCTGTTGGAAGCGATGGCGGCAGAAAATCCTGTGGTTGCAGTAGAAGCAAGCGGTGTGTGCGACGTGGTGTGTAATGGGGAAAATGGCTATAGGACGCCGGAGGATGCTGATGTGTGGGCAAGAAAAATTGCCGATACGATTGCAGACCGGACATTGCTGGCATCACTTGGCGAGGGCGCAAGACGGACAGCGGAGCTCTACGCGGAGGAGCAGATTGCGCTTCGGGCAGTGCAGTGCTATGAACAGGTCTGTGCAAAAGCACCGCAGGAGATTCCGGACCGCATTTCAATTTTCCATCACTCTCACTCTGTGGTATAATATGCACGTTGGCAATGAGCAGTGCCAAAAGCGGGAGAGCGGAACTTCCTGCTTGCAGGAAAGTTACGCTGGAACGGTTAACATAAGAGAGGCTCGCGAAGCGTGTCGCTCGTTGTTTAGATAGGGCGAAGCCCGTGAGCGAGATGGAGCGAAGCGGAATCGAGCTTGCACTGCGGCTGTGCAATAAGCAAAAGTGTGCAGAAAGAGGTGCCTGCGGTGAGCGGGCGCTGCACACGGCGGCAGACAAAAATACAGACAGTAAATGGAGAGCGCAATGGAACGGTACAACATACTAATCGTAGAGGACGACAAGGAAATCAGGGACGGCATCGAAATTTTTTTGAAAAGCCAGAATTACAACGTGTTTAAGGCAGCGGACGGCATTGAGGGCTTGCAGGTTATCGACCGGGAGGAGATCCATCTGGCGATCGTTGACATCATGATGCCGCGCATGGACGGCGTGACTATGACGATGAAGCTGCGGGAGCGCTATGAGTTTCCGGTGATCATGCTTTCGGCAAAATCGGAGGAGACAGACAAGGTGATCGGCTTAAACATCGGCGCGGATGATTATGTGACGAAGCCGTTTACCCCGCTGGAGCTGATGGCGCGCGTCAATTCACAGCTGCGGCGTTATACAAAATTTTTAAACAAGAGCGGCACTGAGATAAAAAATGACCGCGTGCATGTGATCGGCGGGCTGGAATTAAATGAGGACACGGTGGAGGTCTTTGTGGACGGCAAGCCGGTCAAAATGACACCGATTGAATTTAAGATACTTGCGCTTTTGATCCGCACACCGGGAAGGGTTTATTCGGCGGAGCAGATTTACGAGCGCGTGTGGAATGAGAAAGCGATCAATACAGATACCATTATGGTACATGTCAGAAACATTCGGGATAAGATCGAAATCAACCCGAAGGAACCAAAATATTTAAAGGTGGTGTGGGGCGTTGGCTATAAAATTGAAAAACAACCGTAAAACAAGAATTACATTATCACTCATCGGAATTCTTGGAGTGACGATCATTTCTATGTGTTTTTATCCAATGATCAGTTATGAGGCAAATGAGAGGATCCGGGAGATGTATCAGAGCGAGGAGATGCGCCAGAATGTGGATATCGGACTGCTGGAGGATATTTACAGAGGGTGCTATGAGCTCTATCTGGAGGTGAACGCAGGCAGTGGGCAGACGGCGGCAGATTTCTATCTGGAGGCGGATTATCAGGGACAGAGCGATGAAAAAGCCTCCTATGTGGAAAACATGCAGGATCGGGTTAATACGATTCTCTCAGACATCAATTACCAATTTGAAGCCTTGCGCTCCCAGATCGATTACTGTATCTGGCAGGAGGGCGATGAGGTGATCAAGAATACAGACCAGCCGTTAGAGAACCTGCTTAGCGACATGAGCAGCGAAGCTTTGCAGGAGTACTACAATGCATATTTCCTGATGGAGTTTGATGAAAACGGGCGTCTGACGGTAGACCCTGTGTATACGGGAGAACTGGATGCAGGTGTTTTGATCAAGACGCTTGGGCAGCAGGAACGCGAAAACAGTGTGTGGGGAAGTCTTGCGGCAGAATATAGGGAAGTGGGGATTTCTTCCACTTTAAAGCATCCGTCGAATATCACGATCGCATTTGGAATCCCGGAGAACAGTGATTATCAGTTGACGGCGGCGGATGACATTGAGAATGCAGGCTACTGGGAGATAGTAAATGCCTACCGCGACGCCGGGGCAGGTCTTTTGTATGCTGGAGCGCTTGCGCTGATCGCCGGACTTGTGTTTGTCATGACGAGTGGAAAAATCTGGAAATGTGAGATCGATCTGCACCGTCCGGGACGCTGGTATGTGCTGGAGGCGGCGGTTATCGGTATATTTGTGAGTCTGTCTCTGGAGGAGACATTCATCCAGTCCATTTACAGCATGGCAGGGAGCAACGCCGCAGAGCTTGGCAGCCTGATGGAGAGCAGTATGGATGCTCTGCCGGGACTGCTGGATTTATTTGGCATCGGGCTTAGTGTGTTTGCGATGTTTGGCATCTGGTATCTGTCGGTTCGTTTCCTGCGACCGGTCTTTACATTCGGTATGCGTGAGTATGTCCGGGAATACAGCTTTTTGTACCAGATCTTCCCGTATGTGAAAAAGCAGTGGAACAAGCTGCGGCAGGAGACAGAGCATATTGACTTTAGCAATAAATCGGTAAAAACAATCGTAAAGCTGGTGATCCTAAACTTTATCGTACTCTCGCTTGTCTCCATGATGTGGTTCTTTGGAATCTTTGCGTTGGTGGTTTATTCGGTGGTGCTTTTTATTTTGCTGGAGAATTATTACCGTAAGCTACAGTTCCGCTATAAAGCGCTGCTGTGCGGCGTGAGCAGGATCGCAGAGGGCGATCTCGATGCGGAAATCACTGAGGACTTGGGCGTTTTTGAGCCGATCAAGTGTGAGCTTGGAAAGGTGCGCACCGGATTTAAAAAGGCAGTGGAGGATGAGGTAAAAAGCCAGCGGATGAAAACCGAGCTGATCACCAATGTTTCCCACGATCTAAAGACGCCGTTGACGGCGATCACGACCTATGTGGAGCTTTTGAAAAAAGAGGACATCACGGAGGAGGAACGTCGTTCCTATATTGAGATTTTGGAGAAAAAATCGCTGCGCCTAAAGGTGCTTGTGGAGGATCTGTTTGAGGTGAGCAAGGCGACCAGTAATAATATTACCATAGAAAAAATGGATGTGGATGTTGTCAATCTGTTAAAGCAGGTGAGCGTAGAACACACGGACAAATTTACACAGATGGAGCTTGACGTGCGCTGGAACGTGCCTGACGAAAAGGTTATTTTGCAGTTAGATAATCAGAAAACGTACCGGATTTTTGAAAATCTTTTTGTGAATATCCAGAAATACGCTATGCCGCGCAGCCGTGTTTATATTGACGTACGCAAGGCGGACGGTTGTGCGGAAATTGTGATCCGGAATATGTCCGCGGCTGAGTTAAATGTCAGACCGGAAGAATTGACGGAGCGGTTTGTGCGGGGAGACGCGTCAAGAAATACGGAAGGCTCGGGTCTTGGTCTTGCGATCGCCAAGAGCTTTACCGAGGCGCAGGGCGGTATGTTCTCCGTGGATGTGGACGGTGATCTGTTTAAGGTTGTTATTCGCTGGAAGCTGGAAATGAAAGAAGTATAAAAGGTTCATCTGGCAGATTTCCCACTGCTGTGGTATACTGACCAGAGAACGGCTGAAAAGACAAACGCCGCAGGATTCCTGCGGCGTTTGGTAAAAAGGCAGCAAAAAAATACGGAGGTGTCTGCATATGGAAACAATGGATGATTACAAGCAGGAGCTGGAGGCGTCCTTCCGCCGTATCAAAGAGGGCGATCGGATTTCGGGAACGGTCATTGATGTAAACGAGGAGGAAGTGACGCTGGATTTAAAGTATTATGCGCAGGGGATCATAAGGGTCGCAGATTTCAGCAGCGATCCTGATTTTGCCGTTGCCAGGGAGGTGCATGCGGGCGATGTGCTCGAGGCGACCGTACTTAAGACAGACGACGGAAATGGAAATATCCTGCTGTCGCGTAAGGAGGCGGCGGATGCGCTTGCATGGGAAAAGGTAAAAGAGCTGATGGAGCAGGAGACAACGGTGACCGTCCGCATCAAAGAGAGCGTTCCAAGCGGTGTGGTCGCTTATTTAGAGGGCATCCGCGCATTCATTCCGGCGTCGCAGCTTGCGGCGTCCTATGTTGAGGATACGGAGGCATGGATTGGAAAAGAGATCCCGGTGCGCGTTATTACCGTGGATGAGGCAAAGGAAAAGCTGGTGCTCTCCGGAAAGGTGGTCGCAAGAGAGGCAGAGCAGGAGGAGAGAACCCATAAGATTTCCATGCTTGTGCCGGGAACGGTGCTTGAGGGAACCGTGGAAACGCTGATGCCCTACGGCGCGTTTGTAAGTCTCGGTGACGGTCTGAGCGGTCTCGTCCACATTTCACAGATCTGCGGGCGGAGGATCGGCAAGCCGTCCGAGGTCTTGAAGGTGGGACAGAAGGTCAAGGCAAAGGTTTTAAACACCAATGACAATAAGATCAGTCTTTCGATGAAGGCGCTGGAGGAGGAGATGGTCGATACGGAGGGAGCGGCAGATTTGGCGGCTTACACCAACACCGAACAGACCGGAACAAGCCTTGGGGCGCTTCTCGCAGGACTGAAAATTGATGAATCGTAGAGAGGCTGATAATTTTTATGCCGGATATGAAACCGAGATCAGATTTCATATCCGGCAAAATTGGATGAGGGGGAGCGCTCTGCGAGGGAAAATGGCTGGTTGTCAGCGGATGAGTCAGATCGGTATCATTTAAAAATATGTCAAGGGAGAAGGTAAGATTTATGAAAAATAGAAAAGCATATGCCATTATTTGTTGGATGCTATCAGTTGTGTTTTTTTTCGCTGCGCTTTTGATAAGCGAAGGAAAACTGGAAAATTTAACGAAACAAGTAATCTTTTTATGCGCAATGGGAATCGTTTGGTTGATTTTAGGAGTAGTACATTGGGTAAAGGGAAACAATCAAAAAACAAATTGAGAGTTTTAATAATTCCAAACTTAGCTTTTGTTCCCAATGGAGCTTCCATGGAGAAGTACTGAGCGGAATATATTCTGTCGGCTGCTGATGAGATGAACACACATCCCGGAAAGAAGTTGGGCTACGCAACGCCGAAAGTTAGTGGATAGAGAGGTGAGTGAAATGAAGAAATACCAAAAGTTTAATACTATCCTAAATTTCATAATAAGCGTTTGGGTAGGTGCTTTTATAGCAGGAGGTATTTATAAATATTGGGATTATAAGACATATCCTGATTTATATGCGTCATCATCTGCCCCATGGTATACGGGGATCCAAATCTTTGGAGTAGTAGCTGCAAGCGTTGTAGCAGCTGCTATGATCTTGAAAATAATCATACGAAAAAAGGTAAAAAGGTAAAATCAACGGAATTCCAGTAATGCTGGGAGACAAATCGGAAGTTTCGGAGGTGGTAAATCTGTGAAAATCAGAATGGATTTTGAAAACCCATATTTTGATGAGAAAGCTATCGTAAAGCTAACCCTCAATGACTTAGATTGCTTTTATGTAGATGAAAACGAGGTAAATCGTCTTAATCTGTTTTTTGTATTGGAGGCATCATTGCACAGGTTTCAAAGCGGGAATAGTATGAAGGCTGCCGCTCGTTGCGCATTTTTGATGGCGTATTATCTTTTCATTCCCTTGACTCCGCCTGCATCTCTTGAGTTAGCAGAGTTCTATATCAACAAAGCGTTGGAGTGGGATGAAACGCCAGAATACCGACAATGGAAAGAAGCAATAGATAAGGGAAATTGATAACTTCCAATTGATCGAACAGATAGCAACCCCAGACGAGTTAGTCAATGGAAAGTGAATGGACCGCGCCCATCCCCCGCAGTCTCATCTGTTTTGCTGGGGGGAATCAAGGGGCGACAGCAAAAGTACTGCCACCCTTTTCCATAATCTAAGAAGCTGGAGTTCCCATGATGGAATGTGAATCCTATCAAGAAGATCCGCTACACTTACAGCGCCCACTGCCGGAGCAGACGCAGGAGGAAATATTTTTGTATGAATTTCAGTACCGGATGCAGAAAGAAATCGGGCGGCAACCGCCATAAAGTGTATCAATGAAAGTACTTCAACAGCGAGACTGCCTTTTACAGCAGCTGCACCCCGTTTTTCTCACATTCGGCAAGCATTTCCGCAGGCCACAGGGAGGACTGTACCTCGCCGATATGAGCCTTCCGGAGAAAAAACATACAGATTCTCGACTGCCCGATACCGCCTCCAATGGTGTAGGGCAGTTCTTCGTTGATGATCGCCTGCTGGAACGGAAGATCTGCGCGTTCCTCGCAGCCGGCTTTTTGCAGCTGGGAGAGAAGCGCATCCTTATCGACGCGGATGCCCATCGAGGAAAGCTCTAAGGCGATGTCTAAAACCGGATAGTAGACAAGAATGTCCGCGTTTAGCGACCAGTCGTCATAGTCCGGCGCGCGTCCGTCGTGCGGCTGTCCATTTGAAAGCTTATCACCGATCTGCAGCAGGCATACCGCGCCCTTTTCACGCGTGATGCTATATTCCCGCTCCTTTGGCGTGCTTTCAGGAAACATTTCTGCCAGCTCCTCCGTTGTGATGAAGAAAATATCACGCGGCAGGATTTCTTCAATATAATCATACTGGATAGACATATATTTCTCCGTCTTGCGCAGACACTGATAGACAGTGTCAACTGTTTCCTTTAAGAAATCAAGTGTGCGATCTTCTTTTCGCATTACCTTTTCCCAATCCCATTGGTCCACAAAGATGGAGTGGATATTGTCCGTCACCTCGTCGCGCCGGATGGCGTTCATATCTGTATAGAGTCCCTCGCCGCAGGAAAAACCGTATTTATTGAGCGCATAGCGTTTCCATTTGGCAAGAGACTGTACAACCTCTGCCGCCCTGCCGTTTTGCTCCCTGATATCGAAGGTGACCGGACGCTCGATGCCGTTTAGATTATCGTTTAATCCGGAGGAAGGGTCGACAAAAAGTGGTGCAGATACGCGTGATAAGTGCAGACGAAGCGCAAGCAGTCCCTGAAAAAAGTCTTTGAGGGTTTTGATCGCGATCTGGGTGTCGTGCAGATTCAGGGCAGAGTGATACCCGGTTGGAATGGTGAGATTCTTCATGATAAGCCGCTCCTTTCAAAAGTGCAGATATGTTTGTTTGAGCTAATTGAACTCATTATAGCATAAGGCAGTCTGTTTGCAAGAAAAGATGAGAAATTTTTTGATATTCCATCAGGGGTAAAGAAATAGTACTTCCGAAATCAGGGAAAATATAGTATCCTAAACCTTGTGGGAATAAAAAGTGAAACGGGAGAAAGCAGTATGGAATATACGCATGTGGTGCATACCTTTGCACCGGTATTTGATGATAGATCAGAGGTTTTGGTGCTTGGCTCTTTTCCGTCGGTGAAATCGAGAGAGCATCAGTTTTATTACGGGCATCCCCAGAACCGCTTCTGGAAGGTGACAGCGGGGGTGTTTGGGGAGGAGCTTCCGCAAACGATAGAGGAGAAGCGGGAATTTTTGCTGAGCAATCATGTGGCGGTATGGGATGTGATCGCCTCCTGCGACATCATCGGTTCATCAGACAGCTCGATCCGGAATGTGGAGGCGAATGATATGCAGGTGATCTTGTCGCGTGCGAAGATCCGTGCAATCTACGCCAATGGAGATAAGGCATACCAGCTTTTTTTGAAATATTGCAAAAGGGAAGGCCAGCCGGAGGTTTTTAAGCTGCCATCCACAAGTCCTGCGAATGCGGCATGGAAGCTGGAGCGGCTGATAAGGGCATGGGAGGTGATCCGAGGATGAAAAAGAGTGAAATGACATGGCGGGAAATGCTGGCGGAGGCAGTCGGTCTTGTCGCAGCTATTGTTTATCTGGGACTGCAGGTTTATTATGGTTTTGCTTATCATGTGTCTGTCACGAAGGTCCTTTTGAATGTGATTGTAATGATTTTAGTATATGCGGGACTTACCATGCTTGGAATTTATCCTGAGCGCGTTAACGGTCTGACAAAAGAGGTCTGTACGAAGCAGGTGCGCATGTATACGATACGAATGGTGCGTGTTGCAAAGCTGATTTTTGTAGGCGGGCTTTTGATCACAAGCATCTGTGATGCGATGGGGAAGGAGCTTCCGGCGTTTTATACGGTGGCAGTGCTCGTGCTGATGGTTGTGACGGCATTATACTATGAGTATCGGATTATTAAGCTTTTGCGGGAACGCTATAAGAAATAAGGGAGAAGCTCTGCGGCTGGATTCGAGAAGATTGGGGAGGCATCCGGCAGTGGCCAAAGCAGATGGAATGAAGACATTTGGTTCTGGTTCGATCATTTCATTTTTGGATCATATGCAGCTTGAACTTGCCGTTTACAAAAAGTATCTGGAGGAGTTTAAGTGCCTTTACAGCGAAAGTGGGTATCAGGATGGGATGATGGCGGTAATGTGCCGGTTAAGCAGGGCGATGCAAAGCATTTTGAGGAATTACAAAAGCAAAGGAGATATTTTTGAGGGAATATCCCAAGCGAAAGAATTTTGAAGGGTTTTAGGGGAACGGGGCTTTGCCTGCGGTATGCTTTTGCATATCGCGGGCAGGGCTTCTTTTGTGTTACATGATAGATATAGGAAATCTCACATTTACAGAAAAAAAGTGATGTCAAAATATAACAGAAATTGACAAAAAAGGACATAAGTAATAGAATAGGAGGTCGTAGACTAAAAATGAGGAGGAAGAAATTTGGAGTTTTTTAAAGAAGTCTTTTTTCTCTATGGAGAGCGGAAGGATTGGTTTATCCAGCTGATACTGGAACATATCGGTCTATCCTTCCTTGCGATCTGTCTGGCAGGCGTGATAGGATTGCTTTTGGGCATCTGGATTTCTGAGCATGAATGGGCGGCAGCTCCGGTACTGGGCATCGCCAATATATTTTATACCATCCCTGCGATTTCGCTTTTGGGAATGCTGATTCCTTTGCTTGGGATAGGCAATACAACGGCAGTTACAGCGTTGACTATTTACGGTATTATGCCTATGGTGAGAAATACATATGCAGGAATGAAGGGCGTAAGCGCAGAAGTCATCAGCGCGGCGGAGGGTATGGGAAGCACGAAGCTTCAGATGATGATAAAAATAAAGCTGCCTTTGGCATTGGGCGTGATCATTGCAGGTGTCCGTAATATGGTGGTTATGACGATTTCCGTAGCAGCGATCGCATCATTTATCGGAGCCGGCGGCTTAGGAGTTGCCATTTACCGCGGAATTACGATGTATGATACAGCGATGACCTTTGGCGGCAGTCTGCTGATCGCACTGATCGCCTTGATCAGCGACCTGATACTCGGACAGATAGAGAAATACATTAAGAAAAGGAGAAAAATGTAAAATGAGAAGATTTAATAAAGTTACAGCGTTATTATTGGCAGCGACGATGGCTGCAATGGCTATGGGCGGATGCGGGAGCGAAAAAGCGCCGGAGACTTCGGTAAGCAGCACCGAGGAGCCAAAAACGGAGGCTGTGAGCGAGCCGATTAAAATTGCGACGAAGCCGATGACGGAGCAGTATATTCTCGGTGAGATATTAAAGCAGCTCATCGAGGATAAGACAGATTACAAGGTGGAAGTGACAAAGGGAATCGGCGGAGGAACAAGCAATATCCATCCGGCGATGGAAAAAGGAGAATTTGATCTGTATCCGGAATATACTTCCAGCGGCTGGGTGATGGTTCTTGGACATCAGGCGGGAGAAGTAGCCGATGAGGAAATCCTTGCAAAATTGCAGCAGGAGTACAGCGAGAAGTTTGGCATGACATGGGTAGGGCTTTACGGCTTTAATAATACCTATACGCTTGCAGTCAGAAAAGAAATCGCAGATCAGTATCAGCTTAAGACCTGCTCGGATCTCACAAAGGTTTCGGGAGAGCTGGTGTTTGGCGGCAATCCTGATTACATCGAGCGTGCAGACGGACTTAGCGGCGTGAGCGAAGCCTATGGCATGGAATTTAAGGCGATCAAGGATATCGACATCGGTTTAAAATATGAAGCGATGGGAAAAGGAGATATTGACGTAACGAATGGATATACCACGGATGCGCAGATTTCCCGCGATGATGTGGTTGCGTTGGAGGATGATAAGGGTTATCAGGTAAATTATTACTGCTCCACGGTCGTTCGGGAAGACGCTTTGGAAAAATATCCGGGGTTAGAGGAAACGCTTATGCTCATGGATGGCGTATTATCAGATCAGGAAATGGCAGAGCTTAATTATCAGGTAGAAGTAGACGGAAAAGATGAAGCGGATGTCGCAAGAGATTTCCTGATCCAAAAAGGTCTGATTGAGGAGTAACGCTATGGAGATGATCAGACTGGATCATGTGACAAAAAGCTTTGGAGCGCAGACTGTCCTCAACGATTTTTCGCTTTCCATTGAGGAGGGAGAGATTTTGACTGTGATCGGTCGTTCCGGCTGTGGAAAGACGACCATGTTAAAGACGATCAACGGTCTTAGCTGCCCGGATAAAGGAACTGTTTTCGTGGAGGGTAAGGACATCAGCGGGGAGGACATCATTACGCTGCGCAGAAGGATCGGTTATGTGATTCAAAATAAAGGGCTCTTTCCGCACATGACCGTAGAAAAGAATATTACCTATGTGCCGGTGATCAGTGGAAAAAAAGATAAAAAGGCAAACCACGAGCTGGCGTGCAGACTGATCGAAATGGTGGGGCTGGATGCAGCCATGCTGTCCCGATATCCTTCAGAGCTTTCGGGAGGACAGCAGCAGAGAGTCGGGATTGCCCGTGCTCTTGCCGCTGATGCGAAGATCATGCTGATGGATGAGCCTTTCGGCGCCCTGGATGAGATCACAAAGCAGTCCATGCAGGATGAAATTTTAAAGCTGCACCGCAGAATGGGAATGACGATCGTTTTTATTACCCATGACATCAGAGAGGCGATGAAGCTTGGCAGCAGGGTTTTAGTCATGGATGAGGGAAAAATCGTTCAGCTGGATGTGCCGGAGAAGATAAAAAATGAGCCGGCAAATGAATTTGTTTACCGTCTGGTGGGGCAGAATTTATTTGCATGAAGAATGTCTGCGGATAAAAAATTTTGCGGATAGTCTATAATACTTGACACAAAGGTTAAGACAAAATCAGTGGTGATGTTGGATCATAATGCCTGACAATGCGGCAACAAGCTTGACAAATTTAACGGATCATGTATAATTAGTCTGCAAAGAACACAGACTTTATGAAATGAAAGTTGGGGACAAAACAGGCGTCCACTCCTTCGCTATTTTCTTCAATAGTAAGGTGTAGCCAGTGATGGCTGCACCTTTTTTGATTAATCGGAAACATAGTTTCCGATTAATCAAACCCTCCGGGGGATCGCACTGTGGCGGAGTAGAAGATTGTCGCAGATGCGACCCGCCACAGGCGTAGAGTTTCGCAAGCGAAACTCGTTTGAACGGAAACTACGCTTCCGATCACTCAAAACCCTCCGGGGGATCGCAGGAGGAAAACGGCTTCATTTTAATAGAGAAAGTATAAAGGAAAATGGCATGGCAAAATTATATTTTTATTATGGGGTGATGGGCAGCTCCAAGACGGCAAATGCCCTGATGACACACTTTAATTATGAGGAAGTGGGACAAAGGGCACTTTTGTGCAAATCGCAGGTGGATACCAGAGACGGCGTCGGAGTGGTGCATTCCAGAATCGGATTAGAGCATCCGTGTATTTCAATGGAGACCCTGCATGAAATGCCGGAGGAAGAAATCCGCAAATATGACTGCATTATCGTGGACGAGGTGCAGTTTGCAGCACCGGAGCAGATTGATTATCTCTCCGATATAGTGGATTTTATGGACGTGCCGGTAGTCTGTTATGGCTTGCGGGCAGATTTTCAGAACAAGCTGTTTCCCGGAAGTGAACGGCTCATCGCAATCGCGGATGTGATTCAGGAGTTAAAAACGATGTGCTGGTGCGGACGTAAGGCGACCTGCAATACCAGATATAATGAAAACGGTGTTGTGCGCTCGGGTCCGCAGGTGATGCTTGGCGCAAACGATAAATACATGCCGCTTTGCAGAAAGCATTTTAAGCTTGGGATGCTGGGGGAGAAGCAAACAGAGGCTTGGCGCCCTTAAGACGCCAAGCCTCTGTTTGTTTCGCAGATTTTATTTTTTGGGAGGGTTTGCCGCTAAGTCTGCCAGTGTTTTTCCGTAGAAAAAATTATGCGTCAGCTCATTAAATTCCCTCCAGAG
>URJS01000071.1 GCA_900548205.1 uncultured Roseburia sp.
AATAAATAAAAAAGAGCGGAACTATGGGATTCATAGAGTTTCCGAGACCGCTCAAAAAGAAAAGAGAGGTGAATGGCTTTGGCTGTGAATTCATACAGAGAAGACGAACAACTGATGGAGGGCGCGGACAAAAAGAAAATTTTGCGCCGGTTGTTTTCTTATTTACTAAAATATAAGGGGATCCTGCTTGCGGTTTTGCTGTGCATGGGCGTCACCGTGGCGATCTCCCTGACGAATCCGCTGCTGATCGAGGAGGCAATCGACCACTATATTGCGGATGGCGATCTGCGGGGGTTATTGGGACTTTGGATATTTGCACTGGTTTTAAATATTATTTTTATCATCACGGTCAAGATCCGGATGTATGTGATGTCTGTCGTGTCGAATAAAATCCTGCTTACGATCCGTCAGGAGCTATATGAGCATATTCAGACGCTGTCGTTTTCCTTTTTTGACAGCAGACCGACGGGAAAAATTTTAGCGCGCGTCATCGGGGACGTCAATTCCTTAAAGGACGTACTGGTCAATGCAGTTACGACACTGATTCCCGAGTTTGTGACAGTCATCGGCGTGGTGGTTATCATGCTCATCAAGGACTGGCGGCTTGCGCTCGCGGCGCTCAGTACGATTCCGTTTATGATGGCGGGCATCTGGTTTGTGCAGACGGTGTCGCATAAGCGCTGGCACATTTTCCGGAAAAAATCATCGAACCTGAATGCTTATGTGCACGAGGATATTGCGGGGATGAACGTGGTACAGAGCTTTGGCGCGGAGGAGGAGACGCGCGAGATTTTTGGGAGACTGACGGATGAGCACCAGCAGTCCTTCGTGGCTGCGGTGCGTTTCTCGGATATGTTTGGCGCGGTCATCGATTTCTGCTGGGGAATCGGCGCGATGATGCTGTATCTGGTCGGGGTACGTTTTCTGGGTGTGGAACAGGTGTCGGTCGGACTTCTGGTAGCATTTGGAACCTATATCAATATGTTTTGGAATCCGATCATGAACCTGAGTAATTTCTATAACAGTCTGGTCACGAATCTGACCGCGGCAGAGCGCATTTTTGATATACTGGACACAGAGGCGGAGATCGTCGATGCGCCGGACGTGACCGAGCTGCCGGACATTCAGGGAAAGGTGGAGTTTTCCCATGTGAGTTTTACCTATGACAAGGGAACTGCGGCGGAGACGAAGGTGCTCTCGGACGTCAGCTTTACAGTACAGCCGGGCGAGACGATCGCGCTGGTCGGTCCGACGGGCGCGGGTAAGACAACGATCGTGAACCTGGTCAGCCGTTTTTATGATATTGAGGAGGGTGTGATCTCGATCGACGGCTATGACCTGACCAAGGTGTCGATGCACAGTCTCAGAAAGCAGATGGGCGTTATGACGCAGGACAATTTTATTTTTCACGGGACGGTGCGCGAGAATATCCTCTACGGAAAGCTGGACGCGACGGAGGAGGAAGTGATCGCGGCGGCGAAGGCGGTCAACGCGCATGACTTTATCATGAAGCTGGAGAAGGGCTATGACACAGAGCTGCGCGAGCACGGCGCAGGGCTTTCGATCGGGCAGCGGCAGCTGATCGCGTTTGCACGCACGATGGTTTCGATGCCGAAGATCCTGATTCTGGACGAGGCGACGTCGAGCATTGACACGCATACGGAGCTTCTGGTGCAAAAAGGGATTGAGGCGCTGCTGGCGGGGCGCACCAGCTTTGTCATTGCGCACCGGCTTTCAACGATACAGAACGCAGACCGCATCTTTGTGATCGATCAGGGAGGCATTTTGGAGCAGGGCTCGCCTGCGGAGCTGATGGAGAAAAAAGGCGCATATTATAAGCTTTATATGCAGCAGTTTGCGGATGTATAGGAAATAAGGAGAAGGTATGGAGGAGAGAAAGAAACGAGAGAAGTTGTGTGGGGCAGCAGTGGAGAGAGGTGTGTCTTTTGCGGGCACGGATGCTGTGGAGTGTGTGACAGATTCTGCAAAAAAGACAGCGGTTGCAGCGGAGATTCTGGCGGGACTGCCGGAGTGGTTCGGATTGCCGGAGAGCACGAAAGAGTATATCGAAGGCTGCAGGAGCCTTCCGTTCTGGGGGTGTCAGAGCAAGGGAAGGACGGTTGGATTTCTTGCGCTGAAGGAGACAAGTCCATATACCGCAGAAATTTTTGTGATGGGTGTGTGCAGGGAATTTCACGGAGCGGGAGCAGGCAGAGCGCTTGTTCTTGCGGCAGAACGGTACGCCTTGGGGCAGGGCTATGAGTTTTTGCAGGTAAAGACGGTGCAGAAGGGGCATTATGCGGAATATGACAGCACCAACGCGTTTTATGAGCGGATGGGTTTTCGGGAGCTTGAGTGCTTCCCGACGCTGTGGGATGCGTGGAATCCGTGTCAGGTTTATGTGAAGGCAGTTGATGGGGGAGGAGAGAAAAAATGACAAGCTTGGAGCAGGCGGAGCAGTTTTTAAAGGAAACCTATGAGAAAAGCGAATATCTGACAGCGCATCCGGCGGATAAGATGTATCGGCTGGAACATTCCTACCGTGTTGCGAATATTGCAAGAGAGATCGCGCGAAAGGAAGGGCTGCCACAGGAGGAGCTGACGATCGCGGGACTTTTGCATGATATTTCCTATTGTGATACGTTTCGGAGTGAGGAGGACTGGATGGATCACGGAAGAAAGTCTGCACGGATGGTTAGGGATTTTCTGGAAAAAGCGGGATTTTCGAGGGAGATGACAGAGGAAATCTGCTACGGGATCGCGATTCATGTGGACGATGAAGCGGATTTTGTGGGCGAGCGGACTGCTTTTGCACAAACGGTCGGGGATGCGGACAACATAGACCGCTTCGACGCTTACCGTATTTATGAAAAGTTGCAATATCGAGGGTTCAGCGAGAGGTCTTTAGAAGAAAAGAAGAAATTGGTCAGTGAGACACTTGAGAGATTGAAGAAATACCAACAGGAGGAATTTGGGACAAGAACGGCAACTGAAATGTGGCGGGGGAGAATTGCATTTTGGGCAGAGTTTTACCGGAAACTTTGGGATCAGCTTGCAAATAGTGAGCAGATCAGGTAGTGGAGGAGCGTATGAGATTAAAAAACACACTGATCGTTGTAGAGGATATCGAGCGGTCGAAAGCTTTTTACCGGAAGCTGTTCGGACTTTCGGTGATCACGGATTTCGGTGAGAACGTGATCCTGACGGAGGGACTGGTGCTTCAGGAGCGGGAGACGTGGGAGCGTTTTACCGGAAAGAGGGCTGTCTACGGCGGCTGCGATGCGGAGCTTTATTTTGAGGAAAATGATATGGACGGATTTCTTGCGCGTCTGCAAAAACAGGAGCCGCCAGTCTCCTATGTCAACGAAGCTATGGAACACGACTGGGGGCAGCGGGTAGTGCGGCTGTATGACCCGGACAGACACGTGATCGAGGTCGGCGAGTCGATGAACTTTGTAGCGCGCAGATTTTTAAATATGGGGATGACCGCAGAGCAGACAGCGGAGAAAACACAGCTTCCGCTTGCGCAGATCCGGGAGATAGCAGGAGAGACGGACTGTTAGCAGGGAGACGGTCGTGCAGGAGAGAAAAGGGGGAAGGTATGTGCAGGATGAAATTGTAATTTTTGAAACAGAGGATCAGGGGATTTCTCTGCCGGTTGTGATGGAGAACGAGACGGTCTGGCTGACGCGTATGCAGATGGCAGAACTGTTTGACAGAGATGTAAAAACGATCGGGAAGCATGTGAAAAATGCGCTTGCAGAAGAACTTGATGAGTCGACTGTCGCAAATTTTGCGACAGTTCAACGGGAGGGAAACAGAGAGGTTGTAAGGAATGTGGAGCATTACAGTCTCGACGTTATTATTTCCGTTGGTTACCGTGTGAAATCAAAGCGGGGCGTAGAGTTCCGAAGATGGGCAAATTCCGTTTTAAGGAAGTAAATTTTACAAGGGTATGCAGAATCCAATCTGCAGGAAAAGGAAATGATGATCAGCATCGTTATGAACTGCCTGAGGTAAGGCAGATAGGGGGGAACAAAATGAATCTGCATGATTTATCAAAACAATATCGGGTAAAGAAAATTGCAGGTGAGGATATTCCCGCAGTTTACAAGCTTTGCAGTGGGAATCCCGATTATTACAGGCATATGAATTTGCAGCCTACGCCGGAGAATCTGACGGAGGTCATCACGCTGCTGCCGCCGGGCAAAAATCTGGAGGATAAATATTTTGTCGGCTTTTGGGAAGGCGGGAGTTTGCTTGCAATTCTGGATTTGATTCTGGATTATCCCGGGGAAAAGACGGCGTTTATCGGCTGGTTTATGTTGGAAAAAGCAAGGCAGGGCGGTGGCGTTGGTTCAGCGCTTGTGCGGGAGATTTTGGAGGCGCTGCATCGCGCCGGAATGAATAAGGTAAGACTTGGCTGTATCAAGGGCAACCGCAGAGCGTATGAATTTTGGAAAAAGCACGGGTTTGCACCAACGGGAGAGGAGACGGAGCAGAAAGATTACACGATCATTGCGATGGAGAGGGAATGACAGGAGGGAAAACATGAATCTATATTTTCGAAATCCCGGATTTGACACCATGATCACGAGCATTTTACACTTTCAGAGGGAGGAGGAGACTGCCTTCTGGTCAGATTCGCTATATGGGTTTTATCCACAGCTGGACAAGGCTTATGCAGCGCAGCTAAGCTGTAACGAGCGTAAACGCTACATCACAAAGGTTCTGAAAGCTGTGTACAGGGAGGCGAAACCTGAGATTGACCGAAAGGCGCAGGTGTACGCAGCTTACTGGAACAGGCACAGAGCGCAGATACAGCAAGCGCTGTCGGAGGCGTTTGAGATGGATCTTGCACTGCTTTTTTGTGAGATGCGGTGCGATGTCTCGATGAATCCGGTCTCTCCGAGGTTTTTGGACGAAGAACGGTTTGAAGTGTTCTACTTTAATAGTGAGCGGGGCGCAATCGGGACGGCAATCCATGAAATCATCCATTTTGTCTGGTTTTATGTGTGGAATCAGGTGTTTTCGGACAGCTATGAGGAATACGAATGTCCTTCTCTGAAATGGATTTTGAGTGAGATGGTTGTGGAGAGCATTATGGCGGACGAACGGCTCGCATCGCTCAATCCATATTTTCCGCGGGAGCAGGGAGGCTGTATCTATCCGTATTTCTTTGATATGAGAGCAGGCGGCGAACTGGTGACCGACGTGATAGACAAGCTGTACAAAAGCTGTGATATACGGACGTTTATGAGGAAAAGCTATGCGTTTTGTCAGGAGCATGAGCAGGAAATCCGGGCACATATAGAAAGGTCTGAGCAGAACTGACGAATAAAAAATTTGGTTTCGGTTCGCGGTTTCTTACGGCAAACCGTTTCGAAATGGAGGTTTTTATGAAGATTACGACGCTGTGTTATATTGAGAAGGACGGCTGCTATTTGATGATGCACCGCATAAAAAAGAAAAACGATGCAAACCACGACAAATGGATCGGAGTGGGCGGCAAGTTTGAGGAGGGCGAAGCGCCGGAGGAATGTCTGCTGCGGGAGGTTTTGGAGGAGACGGGCTTGACGCTGACACAGTATTGCTTCCGTGGGATCGTGACCTTTGTGTCGGATGAATGGGAGACGGAATATATGCATCTGTTCACTGCGGACGGTTACGAGGGAGAATTAAAGGAGTGCGCGGAGGGCGAGCTGGTGTGGATTCCAAAAGCAGAGGTCGCGCAGCTTCCCGTCTGGGAGGGCGACCGGGTTTTTCTGCGCCTGCTGCAGACGGAGACGCCGTTCTTTTCACTGAAGCTGCGGTATGAGGGCGAAAGACTGGTCGAGACGAAGCTGTGGGGAGGAGAGAGCGCTTATGAATGAAAAAGTATATGAATTTGACGCCGTGATCCAAAAGGTACCGGATATCGACGGCGCGTATGTTGAGTTTCCGTATGATGTGAAGGAGGAGTTTAGAAAAGGGCGCGTGAAGGTACACGCGACGTTCGACGGCGTGCCCTACGACGGAAGCCTTGTGCGCATGAAGACCATAAATCACATCATTGGGCTGCGAAAGGACATCCGCGCACAGCTTGGAAAGCAGCCGGGCGAGACCGTTCATGTGACGATCAGGGAGTGCGCATAGTTCAAAATGACTGTTTTCTTTGAGAAAAGCGAAAAAAAGCTAGTATTTTTCAAAGCGTTATGTTATAATCCTAAAATGACTGTGACGGTCGTAGTACGCCCTTTTTTCCGGGACACAGCGAGAACCCCTGAGGACAGGGAGTGCAGCGACTTGTAAGAAACGGAAAATGTACATGATATCTTATATATATTTTTTAAGGAGGAAACAGTTGTAATGAGTGTACAAGTAGAGAATTTGGAAAAGAATATGGCGAAGCTCACCATCGAGGTTGCCGCAGAGGAAGTAGAGAAAGCCATTCAGGAGGCTTATTTAAAGGAAAAGAATAAGATCAGCCTTCCGGGATTCCGTAAGGGCAAGGTGCCGAGAAAGATGATCGAGAAGATGTACGGCGCAGGCGTTTTTTATGAGGATGCGGCGAATACACTGATTCAGGGAAATTATCCGGCAGCTGCAGACGAGAGCAAAATTGACATTGTTTCCAGACCGACAATTAATATTGTACAGATTGAATCCGGCAAGCCGTTTATCTTCACTGCTGAGGTGGCAGTAAGACCTGAGGTAAAGCTTGGAAAATATTTAGGCGTTCAGGTGACGAAGGTTGACACCTCCGTGTCTGAGGATGAAGTGGCGGAGGCGCTTGAGAAGGAGCGCAATAACAACGCAAGAACCGTAACTGTCACAGACAGACCGGCAGCAAACGGCGATACCGTAGTGATTGATTTCGAGGGCTTTGTGGACGGCGTTGCATTTGAGGGCGGCAAGGGTGAGAATCACTCCTTAGAGCTTGGTTCCCATTCCTTCATTGATACATTTGAGGATCAGCTGATTGGAAAGAATGCAGAGGACGAGGTAGAGGTCAATGTGACCTTCCCGGAGCAGTATCAGGCAGCAGAGTTAGCCGGCAAGCCAGCGATGTTTAAGGTTAAGATCCATGAGATCAAGGCAAAGGAGCTTCCGCAGTTAGACGACGAGTTTGCGCAGGATGTTTCTGAATTTGATACTCTGGCAGAGTATAAGGAGGACGTGAAGAAGCGTCTGACTGAGCAGAAGGAGAATGAGGCAAAGCGCACGAAGGAGGACGAGGCGATCCAGAAGATCATTGACAAGTCCGAAATGGAGCTTCCGGAGGCAATGATCGAGACACAGTGCGAGAATATGGTCAATGAATTTGCACAGAGGATCGCACAGAGCGGTCTTTCCATGGAGCAGTATATGCAGTTCTCCGGTCTTACGATCGAGAAGCTAAAGGAGCAGGTGCGCCCGGAGGCTGAGACACGCATTAAGAGCAGTCTCGTATTGGAGCAGATTGCGAAAGAGGAGAATATTGAGGTTACAGAGGAAGATATTGACGCAGAGGTTGCCAAGATGGCGGCAGCTTACGGCATGGAGGCTGATAAGCTGAAAGAATACATGGGTGATGCTGAGAAAGAGTCTATGAAGCGTGACATTTCCGTGACAAAGGCAGTTACACTTATCATGGATAATGTAAAGGAAAGAGCGAAGGCGAAGTCCAAGAAGGAAAAAGAAGCAGAGGAAAAGACAGCGGAGGAATAATCCCTGCCGGGTATCACAAACAGACAGACTGGCTCTAGGGCCGGTCTGTTTAAGCTTATAAATATTGATGAAAAAAGTGTGAATATGGAGGACAAAAATATGAGTTTAGTACCTTACGTCGTGGAACAGACCAGCCGGGGAGAGCGCAATTATGATATTTACTCCCGCTTATTAAAGGATAGAATCATTTTCCTGGGAGAGGAGGTCAATGAGACAACGGCAAGCCTTGTGGTGGCGCAGCTTCTGTTTTTGGAGTCTGAGGATCCGAATAAGGATATTCAGCTGTACATTAATTCCCCGGGAGGTATGGTGACGGCGGGAATGGCGATCTACGATACGATGCAGTATATCAAGTGTGATGTGTCTACGATCTGTATCGGGCTTGCGGCAAGCATGGGGGCGTTTCTTCTGGCAGGCGGCGCAAAGGGTAAGCGCTATGCGCTTCCGAATGCAGAGGTCATGATCCACCAGCCGTCCGGCGGCGCAAAGGGTCAGGCAACGGAGATCCAGATCGCGGCTGAGAATATTTTAAAGACAAAGAAGAAGTTAAATGAAATTCTCGCGGAGAATACCGGAAAGCCCTATGATGTTGTTGCGGCTGATACCGAGAGAGATTATTACATGTCAGCCGAGGAGGCGAAGGAGTACGGATTGATCGACGAGGTCATTGTAAGGAAAGATAAGAACAAAAAAGATGGAGAAGAATAAGCATGGCAGGAAGAAGTGACGATAAATTCCGCTGTTCCTTTTGCGGAAAGACACAGGAACAGGTGCGCAAGCTGATTGCGGGACCGCAGGGCGCATATATCTGTGACGAATGCGTGGATATTTGTGCGGAGATCATTGAGGAAGAACTTGGGGAGGACGCTGAGGGAGTCGTTGAGGAGGAGCAGATCAATCTCATCAAGCCTGAGGCGATGAAAGCATTTCTGGATGAATATGTGATCGGACAGGATCAGGCGAAGAAGGTTTTGTCTGTCGCGGTGTATAATCACTATAAGAGGATCATGGCGGGAACAGACATAGACGTGGAGCTGCAAAAGAGCAATATCTTAATGCTTGGACCGACAGGCTCCGGTAAGACATTTCTGGCACAGACGCTGGCGCGGGTTTTAAACGTTCCTTTCGCGATCGCAGATGCCACGACGCTGACCGAGGCGGGCTACGTCGGTGAGGATGTTGAGAACATTCTGCTGAAGCTGATACAGGCGGCAGATTACAATATTGAGCGCGCGCAGCACGGAATTATCTATATTGATGAGATTGATAAGATTTCCAAGAAATCCGAGAACGTCTCAATTACGCGTGATGTTTCGGGTGAGGGCGTACAGCAGGCGCTCCTTAAGATTTTGGAGGGGACGATTGCGTCCGTACCGCCGCAGGGCGGCAGAAAGCATCCGCAGCAGGAGCTGATCCAGATTGATACGACAAATATTTTGTTTATCTGCGGCGGAGCGTTTGACGGTCTTGAGAAGATCATCGAAACACGCCTTGATCAGAAGACGATCGGCTTTCAGGCAGACGCACAGGCGAGGAAGGAAGTAAATATCGGTGATCTTTTCCGTCATGTGCTTCCGCAGGATTTTGTGAAATTCGGTCTGATCCCTGAGTTTATTGGTCGTGTGCCGATTACCGTATCGCTTGATATGCTGGATCGTGAAGCGTTGATCCGTATTTTGCAGGAGCCGAAGAATGCGCTGACCAGACAGTATCAGAAGCTGTTTGAATTGGACGGCGTTGCGCTTTCCATAGACCGCGAAGCGCTGGAGGCGATCGCAGATAAGGCGTTGGAGCGTAAAACGGGCGCGCGTGGACTGCGTGCGATCATGGAGGCGGTAACGCTTGATATGATGTATCATATTCCTTCGGACGAGACGATCACAAGCTGCCGGATCACAAAAGAGCTGGTCGAGGAAAAGCTTGCGCTCGAGGGGGAGCAGATCAAGAAGCTAGAAGCTAGTTAAGACAGTAGAAGAAAGATAATAGAGGCTGAAATTGGATACAATGATTTTGAAAATGCCTGCAGTGGCACTGCGCGGTATGGTAATATTGCCGGGGATGATTGCTCATTTTGACATCAGCCGTGAGAAGTCGATCAAGGCGGTCGAGCAGTGTATGATGGAGACGCAGAAGATATTTCTTGTGACGCAGCGTGATGTGGAGCAGGAGAATCCGCAGCTGGAGGATTTATACCAGATCGGGATTATCGCAGAGGTCAAGCAGGTCATAAAATTACAGAATAATATTATACGGGTCTTGGTAGAGGGGGATGAGCGTGCAGAGCTATCCTCCTTTGTGGAAACAGAGAGATTTCTTGTAGCGGAGATCGCGCGTTTTGACGAGACAGTGGACGAAGGATTGTTGGAGGATGCAAAGACTGCGATGGTACGCAGCATTCAGGAAACCTACGCCAAATACCAGACCTTAAACCCGCGTGCGGGCAAGGAGCTGCTTCGTCAGGTAAGTACGATCACGGATTTAGAGAAGCTGATGGATCAGATTGCGAACAATCTTCCGGTTTCTTATGAGGAAAAACAAAAAATTTTGGAGGCAGTGTCCTTAACAGAGCGCTATGAAGTATTAGTGGCTCTTTTGCTAAAGGAAATCGAGGTCAATGCGATCAAAAATGAGCTTCAGGCAAAGATCAAGGAACGTGTGGACCGCAATCAGAAGGAATATATCCTGCGTGAGCAGATGAAGCTGATCCGTGAGGAGTTGGGAGAGGACAATACGGAGTCTGATGCAGACGGTTACATGGAAGCGCTGGAAAAGCTAAAGGCGGATAAAGAGGTAAAGGACCGCATCAAAAAAGAAATTGACCGTTTTAAGAACATCAGCTCCAATTCTTCGGAAAGCGCGGTGACACGCGGCTATATTGAGACGCTGTTAGAGCTTCCGTGGAATCACTCATCCAGAGACAATAAGGATATTAAGAATGCCGAGAATATTTTAAATGAGGATCATTACGGCTTGGAGAAGGTGAAGGAGCGTATGCTGGAGTTTCTTGCCGTACGCAATTTGACGAGCAAGGGAGAAAGTCCGATCATTTGTCTGGTCGGACCGCCGGGAACAGGCAAGACAAGCATTGCCCGCTCGGTGGCGCGCGCACTGGATAAGAAATATGTGCGGATCTGTCTGGGCGGTGTGCGGGATGAGGCGGAGATACGCGGGCACAGAAAGACCTATGTGGGAGCGATGCCGGGGCGTATTGTCAACGGACTGCGCAGCGCGGGCGTGAAGAACCCGCTGATGCTGCTTGACGAGATCGACAAGATGAGCAGCGATTATAAAGGAGATACCGCGTCCGCGCTTCTTGAGGTCTTAGATGCGGAGCAGAACAATAAATTCCGCGATCATTATGTCGAGGCGCCGATTGATCTGTCGGAGGTGCTGTTTATCGCAACCGCAAATTCGGCGCAGGATATTCCTCGTCCCCTGTTGGATCGTATGGAGCTCATTGAAGTCACAAGCTATACGGAAAATGAAAAGTTTCATATTGCGAGGGAGCATTTGCTCGAAAAGCAGACGACACGCAACGGATTAAAGCAGGAACAGCTTGTGATCAGTGACGGAGCGCTGCAAAAAATCATTCGCGGCTACACAAGAGAGGCGGGCGTCCGGGGGCTGGAGCGCAAGCTTGGCGAGATTGCCAGAAAGGCGGCGCGTGAGATTTATGAGGGGCAGCGGACGGAGGTCAGGATCACCGGGCAGAACCTTGAGAAGTATCTTGGAAAAGAGAAATACCGCCAGGATCACAAAAATGAGACGGATGAGATCGGTGTTGTGCGCGGGCTTGCGTGGACAAGCGTCGGCGGCGATACATTGGAAATAGAAGTAAATATTATGCCCGGAAAGGGAGAGTTCCAGCTTACGGGACAGCTTGGCGACGTCATGAAGGAGTCGGCACAGGCGGGCATCAGCTATATCCGTTCTGTCAGCGAGGAGTATCAGATACCGAAGAAGTTCTTTCAGGAAAATGACATTCATATCCATATCCCCGAGGGAGCAGTGCCAAAGGATGGTCCGTCCGCCGGCATTACGATGGCGACGGCGATGCTTTCTGCGATCACGAAAAAGCCGGTGCGCGCGGACGTGGCGATGACGGGGGAGATTACCCTGCGCGGGCGTGTGCTTCCGATCGGCGGCTTAAAGGAAAAGATTCTGGCGGCAAAGAACGCAGGCATTCAGACGGTATGTGTACCGCGCAAGAATGAAAAGGATGTGGAGGAGATCGCAGCCGAGATCAAAAAGGGAATGGAGATCGTATTTGTCGAGAGCCTGCAGCAGGTGTTAGATATTGCATTTGCTTAAGGGAAGGAAAGCCGCAGAAGACATGGCGAGGATAAAGGAGTAAAACGATGGTGATCAAAAATGTAAGTTTGGAGATTGTCTGCGGAATTACGAGCAAGGTGCCGGATACGGCATACCCGGAGGTGGCGTTTGCGGGAAAATCAAACGTGGGAAAGTCATCCCTGATCAACGCTCTGATGAACCGCAAGGCGCTGGCGCGCACCTCGGCGCAGCCGGGAAAGACGCAGACCATTAACTTTTATAATATCAATGACGCTATGTATCTTGTGGATCTGCCGGGTTACGGCTATGCGAAGGCGTCTGCGGAGGTAAAAGCCAAGTGGGGACAGATGATCGAGCGTTATCTGCATACCTCAAAGCAGCTAAGGGCGGTATTTCTTTTGATCGACATCCGTCACGACCCCTCTGCCAATGATAAGCTGATGTATGAATGGATGCTGGCGCAGGGCTTTGCACCGATCATCATTGCGACAAAGCTGGATAAGATAAAGCGAAGTCAGGTGCAAAAGCATCTGAAAGCCGTGCGTGAGGGACTTAACGTGCAGCCGGATACAATGATCCTGCCGTTTTCTGCGGAGACCAAGCAGGGCAGAGACGAGATCTGGGCGGTGATGGACCGCCTTGTGCTGCCGCCGTCAGAGATCGCGTCTGAGGAATAAATTTTACCGAAGCGCTAATTGAGTAGTCTCGGAAACACAATGCATAAAGGATGAGATTTTTGCATACAG
>URJS01000072.1 GCA_900548205.1 uncultured Roseburia sp.
AAGTCATTATGCGAAATGTGAGTGATACAGTACACTAGCTTGCTGTGCAATCTGCGCATAACCCGATTCATCAACCCAAAAACCTCTCCACAATTAGGACATTTTATCTCTTGCATGCTTATCTACTCTCCCACTATAATTTATTTTGTTCCTATATTTATAATTTTATCATACCATGTACCATTTTTCTATAAACAAAATAGAGCATTCTTATATTTTTTATGTCACAAAAAGAGGTATCGCATAGCGATACCTCTTTTGATACGTTAATTGTACTTTCTTTTTCTAGCTGCTTCAGATTTCTTCTTACGCTTAACGCTTGGCTTCTCGTAATGTTCTCTTTTACGAATCTCCTGCTGGATACCTGCCTTCGCGCAGTTTCTCTTGAAACGACGTAAAGCGCTATCTAAAGTCTCGTTTTCTTTTACAATTACACTAGACATTATCTCACACCTAACCTCCCTCCAGTTGCTTATTGTGCATATCAACTGTTTGGGTCATAATCATTGCACTATGGATAATTATAGCACATTTTTTTGATTCGTCAACTGTTTTTCTTAAATTCTGAAATATTCAGTCAATTTACTTGGACAGCTGCGCCTCAAGCGCTGTTTTTGTCTCTGCGACTGCTTCCGGAATACCGGCAGGGTTCTTGCCGCCTGCCTGCGCCATATTCGGGCGTCCGCCGCCGCCACCGCCGACCTTTCCGGCGATCGCCTTGATCAGATTACCCGCGTGCGCTCCCTTTGCCATCGCTCCGTCTGTCGCCATCGCAACAAGACTGACTTTACCGTCTGCCTCAGACGCCAGCACAACCACGCCCTCGCCAAGTTTTTCCTTTAACTGGTCGCCAAGCTCGCGCAGACCGTTCATGTCCACGCCCGGCACACTTGCCGCGAGCAGCTTCACGCCGCCAACCTCAGTCACCTGATCCATAACGTCTCCGAGCGCTTCCTTTGCCGCCTTGCTCTTTAAGGACTCGTTCTCGCTCTGGAGCGCCTTGATCTGCTCCTGCATATGTGCAATCTTTTCTGCCAGTCCGGCAGGAGTTGTCTTTGCAGCCTTCGCAGCCGCAAGAAGTTCTTCCTCCTCCCTGCGGTAATAGGCAAATACATTGCTTCCCGTCAAAGCTTCGATACGGCGCACGCCTGCCGCCACACCGCTCTCGGAGATGATCTTAAACGCAATAATATCCGCCGTGTTCTTCACATGCGTACCGCCGCAGAACTCCTTCGAGAAATCGCTCATGGAAACGACACGTACCTTCTCGCCGTACTTTTCGCCAAACAGCGCCATTGCGCCCTTTTTTTTCGCTTCCTCCACGGTCATGACCTGTGTATCTACCGCAATATGCTCCGCGATCTTCTCATTGACAAGCTGCTCCACACGGGAAATCTCCTCCGGCGTCATCGCCGCAAAATGGCTGAAGTCAAAGCGTGTGCGCGCGCCGTCCTGATAAGAGCCTGCCTGCTCCACATGTGTACCGAGCACCTCGCGCAGCGCCTTCTGGAGCAAATGGGTCGCCGAATGGTTGCGGCAGGTCTTTGCGCGGAGCTTTGCATCCACGATCAGCTCTGCCTCGTCCCCGTTTTTGATCATACCGCCTGTCATCTTACCGATGTGACCGATCTTTCCGCCCAGAAGCGGAATCGTATCCTCGACTTCAAACGTGCCGGACGCCGTGCGGATGACACCCTTATCCCCCTGCTGTCCGCCCATCGTCGCATAAAACGGCGTCTGCTCCACGATCACTGTGCCGACCTCACCGTCGGAAAGCGCCTCCACAATCTCCGTCTCTGTCGTTAAAACCGTGATCCTTGACGTTGCCTGCGTCCTGTCATAGCCGACGAACTCTGAGGTGACGGACGGATCGATCGACTCATACACTGTCACATCTGCCCCCATGTAGTTTGTGACCTTGCGGGCAGCACGCGCAGTATTTCTCTGCACCTCCATCGCCTGACGGAAGCCCTCCTCGTCAATCGTAAATCCCTTTTCCTCGAGAATCTCCTGCGTCAGGTCGATCGGGAAACCATAGGTGTCATAGAGCTTAAATGCGTCCTCTCCGGAGAGACGCTTCTCTCCCTTCTCCTCCAGCTTCGTCTGCATCTCAGCTAAAATCGAGAGTCCCTGGTCGATCGTTCTGCCGAACTTCTCCTCCTCCTGCGTGAGCACCTTAAAAATAAAATCCTGCTTCTCCTCCAGCTCCGGATAACCGTCCTTGCTCTCGGCGATCACCGTCGCCGCGAGCTCTGCCATAAAGCAGCCCTCGATGCCAAGCATCCTGCCGTGTCTTGCCGCGCGGCGGATAATGCGGCGCAGCACATAGCCCCGCCCCTCATTGGACGGCATGATACCGTCGGAAACCATAAAGGTCGCCGAGCGGATATGATCCGTGATCAGACGGATCGAAACGTCATCCAGCGCGTCCTTCTGATAGGTCTTGCCGCAAAGCGCACACACCTTATCGCGGATTGCCTTCATCGTGTCGATGTCAAACACGGAATCCACGTCCTGCATGACAACGGCAAGACGCTCCAATCCCATACCGGTATCGATATTCTTCTGCTCAAGCTCCTCGTAGCCGCCCTTGCCGTCCCCATTGAACTGTGTAAATACGTTGTTCCAGACCTCCATAAAGCGGTCGCACTCACATCCCACCTTACAGTCCGGGCTTCCGCAGCCGTATTTCTCTCCGCGATCATAATAAATCTCCGAGCACGGACCGCACGGACCTGCGCCGTGCTCCCAGAAATTATCGCATGCTCCGGTTTCCGGATCACGGTAGAAGCGCGTGATGCGCTCTGCCGGAACGCCGACCTCCTTATTCCAGATCTCAAACGCCTCGTCATCCTCACCGTAAATGGACGGGTAGAGCCTGTCCTCCTCAAGACCGAGCACCTTCGTCAAAAATTCCCATGACCAGGCAATCGCCTCGTGCTTAAAATAATCGCCGAACGAAAAATTCCCCAGCATCTCAAAAAATGTCAGATGTCTCGCGGTCTTTCCGACGTTCTCAATATCTCCGGTACGGATACATTTCTGACAGGTCGTCACCCTTCTTCTGGGCGGGATCTCCTGTCCGGTAAAATACGGCTTTAACGGCGCCATACCGGCATTGATCAGCAATAAGCTGTTGTCGTTGTGAGGCACCAGCGAAAAGCTGTTCATTTTTAAATGCCCCTTACTCTCAAAGAACTCCAGATACATTCTGCGCAGTTCGTTTTCTCCATAAAACTTCTTCACGACTTCGTCCTCCAAAAACTCTGTTCTTATCTCCTGCTGCTATTTTGCATCATGCACATCCGCAGCCTCGTTCTGCGCGTTTTTCTTGTCGCTTAATTTCTTTCCGACAAAAACACCAAGACCAGCCACAACTGCCAAAACAGCAAAAATCAACGCATAATGTACAAACCATCCAAAAAATGTCATATTTTATTCCACCTTTCTGCAATCATTAAGTATAACGCAACTGCTTTTCAAACGTCAAGCACCCATTATTTTTCGGCAATCTCAAACATCTGATTTTCACAGCGGATCTCCACAATACGCTCTGTCATCGCCTGATTTGAGATTCTCCGCCTGTATTCTGCAATTCCCCGGTAATCCTGCCACATATGCATCGGAAAAATATAGTCGGTATCCGTATGCTTTAGGAAATAGTCGATGCCGAGAAACTGGTTTCTTCCAAGCCGCGGGTCGAGCGGCACAAACGCCAGATGGATCTTCTTTCCGGAAAGACGCTTGATCTGCGCCTTGTAATTTGCCGCCATATTGCCGTTGACGAGATCTCCCGCCCCGTCCCAGCACCAGTTATTTAAGTCTCCGGCATGGTAGAAGGACGCCCCGTTTGTCGTCACATAAAACGCGACGCCCTCGTCCGTTGAGCGCAGCGTCTCGATGGTAAGATCATCGACCTGATATTTCGCACACGGCGCAACATAGGTGATCTTTTCCCTGACGTCCGGCGAAAATCCATGCTTCTTCAAAAAATTCGGGCTCATTTTACAGTCCTTTGACAAAATAAACCGGATCTTTTGATACCGCTCTGCCAGATGCAGTACGTCCATATCAAAGTGATCCTGATGCTTATGACTGGCAAACACATAGACCGGGGTGTCCGGCTCATAGACCGGGAGCACGCCGCCAAAATGATAGCCCTCCACACGCTCTCCGCCAAACCAGTCGAAGATCAGCACCTTCTCGTCCACCTCCACCACAAAGCAGCTGTGGTGCACAAAAATTACCTGCATAATTTCCTCTTTTCTTATTTCATGCGCCCGATAATGGCGTTGGCGCGCGCATAGATTTCTGCCGGGTCAAATCCGATGTCAAAATTCTGGTTCTCATAGAGCACCCTGCCGTTGACCATTGTCAGCTTCACATTCTGCTTGCTGCCGCTGTATACCAGATTTTTCACAAGATTATTTTCCGGCTGCATATTCGGCTGTTTCAGGTCGATCATGACAATGTCCGCCTTTTTGCCCACCGCAAGACTGTCGCAATCCGAAAGCTGCATTGCGTGCGCGCCGCCCGCCGTCGCCATGTAAAGGATCTCGTCTGCGCCCACGCACTCCGCGTCCATCTCGCGCACCTTTGCCAGCGTCGAGGTCAAAAACATCTCGCGGAACATATCTAAGCAGTTGTTGCTCGCCGGACCGTCCGTACCGATCGCCATCGCGATCCCCTCGTCCACAAAACGTTTTACCGGGCAGATACCGGAGGCAAGCTTTAAGTTCGACGCCGGATTTGTCACCGCCGTTAACCCGCGCTTTTTGAAAATCTCAAAATCAGGCTCCTCCACCCACACGCAGTGGTAGCCGCCGCCGCCGTACTCGTACATACCGAGGCTGTCCGTCAGCTGCGTCGGCGTCATGCCCCAGCGCTCCTTGCACTCGTCCACCTCGAGCTTCGTCTCGGAATTGTGCACCCACACCGGAGATTTCAGCTTCTGTGCCAGCCTTGCAACGCCCTCCATCAGCTCCTTCGACGTGGTGTACTCTGCGTGAAATCCGACGATAAAGGAGGTCAGGTCGTTTAGCTCATTGACAATGTGATAATTCTCCTCCATCAGCTCCACCGTTCCGCCAAAATTGTTGAGACCGCTCGTCTGCACCGTACGGAATCCTGTGTCCGCCGAAGCCTTTGCATTCACCGGCGGGAAAAAGTACATATCAAAATTGGAAGTGATGCCGCTCGTCAGATACTCCATAATGCCGAGAATGTTCAGCCAGTAGACGTCGTCCTCGGTGAGCTGCCCCTCGCGCGGAAACACCTGCTGGTGCAGCCACTCGTGGAGCGGCAGATCGTCCGCATAGGAGCGCAGAAACGTCATGCCCGTGTGCGTGTGCGCATTTTTAAATCCCGGGATCAAGAGATTGCCCTCCGCGTCAATCTCCCTGTCCCATGCGGGCGGCGCCGCATCCGTTCCGTCGCCAATGTAGCGGATCGTATCGCCCTCCACCCAGAGCTCACCCTCTGTGACTTCAAACTTATGGTTCTCTGCAAGCATTAAGATTTTTGCATGATAAAAACGTGTATTCATCCTACATTTCTCCAATCTGTGTAATGATCTCGGTCACGAGCGCCTGAAACCTCGGAGCGGCCTCGTCTGCAACCTCCTGCACCTCCTTGTGGGAAAGCGGGGTCGGAGAGATGCCGCACGCAAGATTCGAGATGCAGGAAATACCGACCACCTTCATGCCCATATGTCTCGCTGCGATCGCCTCGCACGCCGTACTCATGCCGACGGCATCCGCGCCGAGTGTCCGGCTCATCGTGACCTCCTGCGGCGACTCGTACTGCGGACCGCTGAACTGTAAATATGTGCCCTCTTTCATATCAATGCCAAGCGTCACCGCTGCCTTTCTCACGATGCGCTGCAGATTGAGATCGTAAATCTGGCTCATATCCGGGAATCGCACGCCAAGCTCATCGATATTTGCCCCGCGCAGCGGAGACGGGATAAAGCTTGCGATCTGCCCGGTGATCAGCATCAGGTCTCCCGCATGAAAGCCCTGCTTCACGCCGCCTGCGGCATTGGTCAAAAACAGTACCTCTGCGCCCATCAGCTTCATCAGACGCGCCGGAAGCACCACATCCGACATCTCATATCCCTCATAATAGTGCACTCTGCCCTGCATACAGACAACCGGAACCTCGCCGACATAGCCGAAAATAAATCTTCCGGTGTGTCCCGGCACAGTCGAAACCGGAAATCCCTCAATATCATGATAGTCAAGCGTGTCCACCACGCGTATCGTCTCTGCAAAATCGCCGAGCCCCGATCCCAGCACCAGCGCAACCTTCGGGGTAAAATCAATCCTTTCCTTATAGCACTCATAGCATTTTAACAGCTTCTCGTATACCTCACTCATAGATCCTCTCTCCTTTTGCATCCTTTTTACCATGTATGATGTTTGGGTCAAAAAGGGCTTGCGCCGATTGCGTCTGGCGATTGCACCGGCTTCAATTTCAACAAACCCGCTTTGATCCCAACATCACTGTAACATTGTAGCATACTCTCTGCTGTTTTTCCAGATTTTAATCATATAGTTCCTGTAATGACAAAACAGAATCGCAGCGACCGATTGTCTGAGCTTCATTCTGCGCGCTTTTCAACAGCAGAATGGAGCGAGTTTTCGGCGCTGCGATTCTATAATGTCTGTGAAGATGCCCTAATTAGAATGGCTAAAAAGTCTGTGTGAGGTCCGTTCCGGCGCCCCTGCGCACCATATATTCCTATATGATAATGCACACCATCCCGCCGTTATTGTCATTCACGATTTTTTGCATGGTATCCTGAAGCTTCATCTGGCATTCATCATCCATCATTGCAATTTTATTACGGATGCCGTCCTCCATCAGCTCTCCGACTGATTTTCCAAAAATATTCGTCTCCCATGCGCCCTCCTCACTCTGCTGTCCCTCCCTGATGTAGGCGATGAGGTCGTTTGCCTGCTCCTCGCTGCCGACGATCGGCGCGATTTCCGTCTCAATATTTGCCTTGATCATATGGATGGACGGTGAGACGGCGCGCATTTTCACGCCGAATTTATTACCATGACGAATCAAAACCGGCTCCTCCATGCGAATATCCGAAAGTCCCGGTCCTACGACGCTGTAGCCCCTTGCCTTCACTGTTTCAAATGCCTCGGCGACCTTCTCATAAGAATTTTTTTGCCGCGCCAGCTCCTGGATCAGCGTAATGAGCTCATATTCCCCGGAAATCGGCACGCCGGCAAGCTCGCTTAAATTCTCATAATAATATTTCTCAGCGACATCCATACAGATTTTCACACAGCCGGACGCCAGATCAAGCTCCTCTACCTTGATTCTTGAGACGTACTGCTCCGGTTCAAACACCTTTGCATAAACATCCTTGGTTTTTTGCATCCCCTTTAAAATATCAGACGCCGTCCTTATCATTTCTGCCTTCATCGGGTGTACAGCAGGAAGCATCTCCGCCCATTTCGGAATAAAAAACTCTACGCGCACAACGGGAAATTCATATAAAATACTCTCAAGAATCCGGTAAATGTCATCCTTGCGCATCTGCTCACAATTAATTGGTATGACCGCTGTTTTATATTTTTCCTTCAACTCCTCCGCCAGCCGCGTTGTCTCATCACTGTACGGCTTTTGAGAATTTAACACGATCACATACGGCTTTCCCAATCCCTCTAATTCCTGAATTGTTTTTTCTTCTGCGTCTATGTAGCTTTCACGCTCCAGTTCTCCGATCGTCGCGTCTGTTGTCACCACCACGCCGATCGTTGCATGCCCCTCAATGACCTTCTGCGTTCCGATGGATGCCGCCTGCGCAAACGGAATTTCATGATCGAACCACGGTGTTTTTACCATCCGGCTTGCATTTCCCTCCATATGTCCGGTCGCTCCGTCCACCATAAAACCGACGCAGTCAATGAGACGCACCTTCACCTTCGTCTCATCAGGAAGCGTAATTTCCGCCGCGTCCTTTGGAATAAATTTCGGTTCTGTCGTCATGATCGTTTTGCCCTGCGCCGACTGCGGGAGCTCGTCGATGGTTCTCTCCTTATCGTGTGCATTCTCCATATACGGAAGCACCATTAGGTCCATAAAACGCTTGATAAACGTGGATTTTCCTGTTCGTACCGGACCAACGATCCCAAGATAAATCTCGCCGTTGGTCCGGTTTTGAATGTCCTTGTATAGATCAAATTCTTTTTTTTGACTCCTGTCCATAGAAATACCCCTTCCATACTTACTAAAATGTATGAAAGGGGTGTTCGATTTATACCATGATTCTCACACAAGAACGCGCAGCTTCTGCGGCAGGCACCGAAACTCTGCCTCCGTCACATCGGCGCAATACTCGCCGTCGGTGTGAAGCACCATCGGCGTTTTCAGCCGGATCCGGCACTCCCCGCAGTCGGTGATCTCAAAGCCCGGAATCCATGTATGCTTTCCCACCAACAAAAAGGGCAGCGACAAAAATGCACGTGGTCTTGATACTCCATAGATACTGCATGCAGAAAGCTTTCCATCTGTCGCATCCGCATGGGGTGCAAATAAAACGCCGCCGCCCTCCGCCGGAAAGTTCATGACGGCGAGCGTAATATTTTTCCTGTAATACTTTTTATGAGCGCCGTTGAAACGTACCGCTGCATCCGAGGTTTTCATCGTAAACAGCGACCGTACCGTCAGCACCACATAGGTCAGCTTTCCCAAATAAATTTTATTCAAAAAATCTTTGATCTTCGACTTCAGCGCCATCTTGCAGACAAGCGCGTCCAATCCCACGCCGGAACTGATTGCAAAAAGCCGCCGCTTCGCGCCTCCCTCCCAGCTCACCTCTCCAAGATCCATGGTAAAACAATCATTACCCCCATCCTGCAGACAAGCAAGGATCCGCTCTAAGCACTCTGTGGGGCTTCCCTGGATCCCAAGACCTCTCGCAAGATCATTTCCTGAACCCGTCGGTATCATTCCAAAGCGTACGCGTGCAAAATCTGTAATCCCATTGATCACCTCATTTGCCGTACCGTCGCCGCCGACTGCCACCAGAGAAATTTCTGTATCCTTCTGTTTGCAGATTTTTTGTGCAAGCTCCCTGGCATGCCCCTCATATTCTGTCGTCCATGCGCGATACGGGATATGACTCTGCTGCAGGACCTGCTCTGCCTCTTTCCAGATTTTCGCACCTTTTCCGCTTCTTGATCTTTGGTTGACAATAAAATATAGCACGTGCTTCTCCTAACTGTTCTTTTTCTCCTTTGATTGCTTTCGCACTCTATATTATATAGGAGCATCCCCTTCTTTCTCAAGTACTTTTTGCGGCAGTCTGCCATACATCTGCATATACCGGTAAATTTTCTTTGCCAGCCTTCCCGTCAGCGCATCAGGCTTCATGCGCCACTGCCAGTTGCCTCCAAGCGTTGCCGGCGTATTCATGCGCCCCTGCGCTCCAAGTCCTGTTTCTTTCTCTCATCTCTCCTTCCGGAATCAATCGGATAAAACTGCTTCGGATCTGTCCAAACATCCGCACTGTCTCCCGCAACATAGATCGCACATCCCGGATGATCCGAATCCGCTTTCCTTTTTCATATGCCTTTCGCTTCCTTACCGACATGCAGCCTGATACCTGATCGTCGTTATCAGCCACACGGACAGCACCATGGTCATCGGAAGGATCCCAAAATCCCACAGCATCATTCCAAACATGCAAAAGACCCACAGCGCGACGCAGGTATAGATTGTTGTCTGCATCGCAGCAAAGCCCGCCTGATAAATCTGAATTTTTTCCCTCTCGTCGCAGCTGTCCATCCAAATCTTTTGGAACTTTGTATCATAAATACTTCCACGCTTCTCGGGATTTATCTCTTTTGTAAAGTTTATGATTTTTCTCTGAAGCACGGTATTGACGACAAACATATATAAAAATCCAAGAAAAACTGATATTCCTGAAATCATCCCAAACAAACCAGAACCGTTAGCAACGTCCAGTCTATAGATTCCCATGCCAAAGAAAAACATACCCAAAATCAGGTTCACGTTGGTGAGTCCAAGCGCACGGGAAAGCATTTTCTCCACCGCATCAATGACGTCCTCATCCTCGCTGTTCCACGTCCGGTACAGATCATGCCCCTCCCGCATCAGATAGACACAGACAATCCAGATTATCGTGGTAAGCACAAGATTACTGTAAGGCGCCACCGCTCCAAGCGCCAAAACAACACCATCCCCAAAACCTTTGATCCGGTCTGACGTTCCTACACCGGTCAATCCGCCAATAAAACCAAGCACACCACAGACTCCGGTAATGAGCAGAAGCTTTCCAAGCGCTCTCTTATCGCTGTCTCCCTTTCGCTCCTCTTTTTTATCCACACGCCCCATTTTCCCTTCAAGCTTCATCCTCGCTCTCCTCCTCATAAACAAAAATATCCTCCACGGAAACCTCAAACACTCTGGCAAGCTTTAGCGCCAGCGTCACGGACGGCGAGTAGTCGCCGCGCTCGATCTGGCTGATCGTTTGTCTTGACACGCCCACGAGCCTGCCCATCTCATGCTGGTTCACATTCAGCTTTGCCCGGTATTCCTTCAAATGATTGTATAACGGCATGATGCTCCTCCCATGTTTCTATGACAACTTTTCTTGTCATTTCTATCATACACATGACAACTTTCTTTGTCAATACCTTTTGACAACTTTTCTTGTCACAACAAATCAGAGGGGGATTGCTTGCACAACCGGACATGAAATGTTACACTTTTATTCAGTAGGAAGTTTGTTGTGAAAGGTCGGTTTACTGCTATGAAAGAAATGATCAAAAATGCATTCAGACGTGGATTTCGGGAAACTGTAGCCTCCCTGAAATGGGCGATTTTTTCTATTCTGTCCGGCGTTCTCATCGGGTCGGCGGCAACATTTTTTTCTTTTACGCTGTCCTTTATGACCCTCGTGCGCGAAAAGAATCCATGGATCATCTGGCTGCTCCCCATCGGCGGTCTGCTGATCGTGGGCGCCTACCGGCTGCTCCGCGACGAGAAGGACACCGGGACCAATCTCGTGCTCTCCGCCATCCACTCCGGTGATGAGCTGCCGTTTCGCATGGCTCCGCTCATCTTTTTCTCGACCCTCATCACGCATCTGTTCGGCGGCTCCGCCGGGCGGGAGGGCGCTGCCTTACAGCTTGGCGGAAGCATCGGAAACGGGCTTGGTCAGCTCTTTCACTTTGACGAAAAGGACAAGCACATCATGATCATGTGCGGCATGAGCGCCGCCTTCTCGGCGCTTTTCGGAACGCCGATGGCAGCCGCGATCTTCTCGATGGAGGTCGTCAGCGTCGGCATCATGCACTACTCTGCGCTCGTTCCGTGTGTGCTCGCATCACTGACCGCGCATGGCGTTGCACTCTTTTTCGGGGTGGCGGCGGAGCGTTTTCCGTTGGAGCACATCCCCGCTTTCACCGTAAAGAGCGCTGTCATCGTCTCCGTCCTCGCCGTTTTGTGCGCCCTTGTGAGCGTACTGTTTTGTATTCTTCTCCACCAGACAGAACATCTTTCTAAGAAGCTGCTCAAAAATGCCTATGTGCGCATCTTCGCCGGCGGCTCGCTGGTTGCCCTCCTAACCTTTCTCGTCGGCAGCCAGACCTACAACGGCGCGGGTATGTCGTTTATTGAAGCGTGCATGGAAACCGGCGCCGTCGCGTGGCAGGCATTTCTCTTAAAAATGCTCTTTACTGCCATCACGCTCGGCGCCGGCTACAAGGGCGGTGAAATTGTCCCGACATTTTTCGTCGGCGCGTCCTTCGGCTGTCTGTTCGCGAATCTGACGGGCTTCTCCCCGATGCTGTGTACGGCAGTCGGCATGACCGCCGTCTTCTGCGGCGTCACCAACTGCCCGCTGACCTCCCTGCTCATCAGCTTCGAGCTGTTTGGCTTTGAGGGAATGCCCTATTTCCTGCTCGCCGTCGCATTCAGCTATATGCTCTCCGGCTATTACGGACTCTACCAGAGCCAGAAGATCGTCTACTCCAAATACAAAACCAATTACATCAACCGCAAAACGCACTAAGCCGCAGCACGCAGGCAATGCTGCACGCAGACAGCGCAGCTCTTAGGCGGCTGCGCGCTCCCGGCGCAGCGCCCGCTGCAGTGGGATCGAAACGGCATACGCGCCCACAGCCGAGAGAACGTCCTTGAGCAGATA